>JABFXD010000108.1 GCA_013361925.1 Streptomyces sp.
GCGGGCGCGTTCGTGGGGCCGTTGCTCGGCGCGCTGCTGCTGGCGGTGGACTTCCGGACCGTGTGCCTGGCGGGCGCCGGCGTCTTCGTCCTGGTGCTCGCCGGGCACGCCCGGCTGCTGCCCCAGCACATCCCCGGCCGCAGGCGCGTCCGACTCAAGGGCGGAGTAGGGCTGGTGCTCCGCAACCGGCGCTTCCTCGCGCTGTGCTGCGCGTACGGCGCCTATCTCCTCGCCTACAACCAGCTCTATCTCGCCCTCCCGGCGGAGGTGGAGCGCGCCGCCGGTTCGCAGGCGCCCCTGGCCTGGCTGTTCGCGCTGTCGTCGCTGCTGGTGGTGACCGCCCAGCTGCCCGTCACCCGCTGGGTGGGCGACCGGCTGGAGCCGCGTCGCTCCATGGTGGCCGGACTGCTGCTGATCTCCGCCGGCTTCACCGTGGTGGCCCTGGCGCGCCCCGCCGACCGGACGGGTACGGCTGGGCTGCTGCCCGCGGCCGGTTTCGTCGTCCTGCTCACCCTGGGCCAGATGCTCGTCGCCCCCGTCGCCCGCGCCTGGGTCCCCGACCTCGCCGAGGACGGCCGGCTCGGCCTCTACACCGGGGCGCTGTCCTCCGTGTCCGGCCTCATCGTCCTGATCGGCAGCTCGGCGACGGGCACCCTCCTCGACACCGGGCTGCCCGCGGCCGTTGCCTGGCTGGTCCTGGCCGCCGTACCGGTGGCGGCGATCGTGCTGCTGCCGCGCCGGACGTAGGTCATCCGGCGACGAGCTCGCGCACGTCCTCCATCAGGACCGCCTCGACCCGCGAGGTCCGGAACAGCCACAGCACATCCCGTCCGAACGACCACACCAGCGTGCCCAGCGCCGTCGCGACGACCGCGAACTCCAGGGCGTACGACAGCAGCCCCGACGCGGCGAGGAGCAGGAACACACCCTGGAGCGCGGCGACCGTCTTGCGGGCGGTGCTCGGCGGGAGCGGGGCGTTGAGCCAGGTCCAGACGCGGGCGGCGGCCACGAAGGCGTAGCGCATGGCGCCGATGAGAAGGACCCACGGGCCCAGGGACATCGCGACGTAGACACTGAGCACCAGGATCAGGAACGCGTCGACCTCCATGTCGAAGCGCGCGCCGAGCGGGGTGGACGTGCCGGTGCGGCGGGCCACCTTGCCGTCCACGCCGTCCAGGATCAGGGCCACCGCGGTGAGACCGACGAACAGCGTGACCGGTGGGGAGCTCTGGAAGGAGTCGGCGACCAGGGCGGTCACCCCGCCGACCAGGATGGAGCGGCCGAGGGTCACCCGGTTGGCGGGGCCGAAGGAGCGGGGCTGGGTGCGGTGCAGGGCCCGGGAGAGCACCGCCCAGGTGGCCACGGCGAAGGCGAGGCCGGTCAGCCAGCCCGCGGGACCCATGCCGATCGCGGTGCCGAGCAGAGCCAGCAACAGGATCTGGACACCCGCTCCGACAGCGGTCTCCTGCTGGACCAGCCTTGCGTCGTACGTGTTGTTCAGGGCCACCGAACATCCTCCGGCCGTGTGACAGAGTCGATCAACGCCGCGTACTGTGCGCGACCTGTGCACACCTCGGTACGTGAACTGCTTCCCGATCGTTCAGGAGGATGCCGATGAACCGCACCGCAAGGGCGTTCTGGCTCAACAGCCCCGGTGACGGCGAGATACGGGAGGTCACCCTTCCGGCCCCCACCGAGGACGAGGTGCTGGTGCGCGCCCTGTGGTCCGGCGTCAGCCGCGGCACCGAGACCCTCGTCTTCCGCGGCGGCGTCCCCGCCAGCCAGCACACGGCCATGCGCGCACCCTTCCAGGAGGGCGAGTTCCCCGCCCCCGTGAAGTACGGCTACCTCAGTGTCGGGGAGGTGGAGGAGGGCCCGGCCGAGCTGGTGGGGCGCACCGTCTTCTGCCTCTATCCGCACCAGACGCGGTACGTCGTCCCGGCCGCCGCCGTCACCGTCGTACCGGACTCCGTGCCCGCCGAACGCGCCATCCTGGCCGGCACCGTGGAGACCGCCGTCAACGCCCTGTGGGACGCGGCGCCGCTGGTCGGGGACCGGATCGCGGTGGTGGGCGGTGGGATGATCGGCTGCTCGGTGGCCGCGCTGCTCGCCCGCTTCCCCGGCGTCAGGGTCCAGTTGGTCGACGCCGACCCGGCCCGGGCCAAGACCGCCGAGGCGCTCGGCGTCGACTTCGCGCTGCCGCCGGACGCGCTCGGCGAGTGCGACCTCGTCGTGCACGCCAGCGCCACCGAACAGGGCCTGACCCGCGCGCTGGAACTCCTCACCCCCGAGGGCACCGTCCTCGAACTGAGCTGGTACGGCGACCGCCAGGTCAGCCTCCCGCTCGGCGAGGCCTTCCACTCCCGGCGCCTCGTCATCCGCTCCAGCCAGGTCGGCACCGTCTCCCCGGCCCGCCGCGCCAGCCGCACCTACGCCGACCGGCTCGCCCTCGCCCTCGAACTGCTCGCCGACCCGTCACTCGACGCGCTCATCACGGGGGAAAGCGTGTTCGAGGAGTTGCCGGCTGTGATGCCGAAACTCGCGGCGGGGGAGATTCCGGCCCTTTGTCACCGCATCAGCTACGACAAGAGCGCCTGACCTGAGAAAAGAGTGAGAGAGGGCTGAACACGGGGAAGCGAGGAGCCGTACTACACGGCATCCCGGCGGCGATCAGGCCGAGGGGATCAGACGCGCCGCACCTGGAGGGTCGTCCGTTGTTCAGTGTCACCGTCCGCGATCACATCATGATCGCCCACAGCTTCCGCGGCGAGGTCTTCGGACCCGCGCAGCGCCTGCACGGAGCGACGTTCCTCGTGGACGCCACCTTCCGCCGGGAACAGCTGGACGACGACAACATCGTCGTCGACATCGGACTCGCCACCCAGGAGCTCGGCGCCGTGGTCGCCGAGCTGAACTACAGAAACCTCGACAACGAGCCCGACTTCGCCGGGATCAACACCTCGACGGAGTTCCTGGCCAAGGTCATCGCCGACCGGCTCGCCGAGCGCATCGAGAAGGGCGCGCTCGGCGAAGGGGCCCGGGGCATCGCCGCCATCGGCGTCACGCTCCACGAGTCGCATGTCGCGTGGGCGAGTTACGAGCGTGCGCTGTGACCGACGTGACCCTGGAGAAGACCGCGACACCGTCGCTCGGTTACGTGCCCGTCCAGCACTCCGCCCTCAAGAACGCCGACATCATCCCCATGTCCCTGCGCTCCGTGCACTTCGTCCTGCCGGGCGGTGTCGACGACCCGGCGACCCCCAGCGGCGGCAACGCCTACGACCGGCGGGTGAGTCTCGATCTGCCCGGCTTCGGCTGGCAGGTCCACAAGCACGCCGTGGACGGCGAGTGGCCCCGCCCCGGCGCCGCGGCCCGCGCCGAACTCGCCCGCACACTGCGGGAGTTCGCGGACGGCACGGTCGTCCTGCTGGACGGGATCGTCGCCTGCGGGGTCCCCGAGATCGTCGTCCCCGAGGCGGAACGCCTGCGGCTCGCCGTCCTCGTCCACCTTCCGCTCGGCGACGAGACCGGCCTGGAGCCCCTGGTGGCCGCCGAGTTGGACGCCAAGGAGCGCGCGGTACTGCGGGCCGTGCCCGCGGTCATCGCCACCAGCGACTGGGCGGTCCGCCGCCTCGTCTCCCACCACGGCCTGGCCCCGGAACGCGTCCATGTCGCCGCCCCCGGCGCCGACATCGCCCCGCTCGCCTCCGGAACCGACGGCGTCTCACGCCTGTTGTGCGTCGCCGCGGTCACGCCCCGCAAGGGCCAGCACCGACTGGTCGAGGCGCTCGCGACGGTACGGGACCTGCCCTGGAGCTGCGTCTGCGTCGGCGGCCTCGCCCAGGACCCCGAGTACGTCGGCCAACTCCGCTCCCTGATCGCGAAGTACGGCCTGGAACACCGGCTGGAACTGGCCGGACCCCAGGCCGGCGCCCAGCTCGACGCCAGCTACGCCGCAGCCGACCTGATGGTCCTCACCTCCTACGCCGAGACCTACGGCATGGCGGTCACCGAGGCCCTCGCCCGCGGCATCCCGGTCCTCGCGACCGACGTCGGCGGCCTCCCCGAGGCGGTCGGACGCGCCCCCGACGGGGGAGTGCCCGGCATCCTCGTCCCGCCGGAGGACCCCGCCGCCCTCGCCGCGGAACTGCGCGGCTGGTTCAACGAGGCGGACGTACGACGCCGGCTGAAGGCGGCTGCCCGGGGGCGACGGGCCGCCCTGGACGGCTGGGCGACCACGGCCCGCAGCCTGGCCGGAGTACTGGGCCGACTGCCGAACGAACCCAGGAGGGCGGCATGAGGAAGACGGCTACCACGGAACGCGCCGGCAGGATCCCGGCCCAGCCGGGGCCGCGGGACGCGACGGGCGGCGGCGCGGAGGCGTCCCCGCTACCGCCGACCGACGCAAGCATCGAGGAGTCCCTCATGACGGAGCCGGCCGAGGACTCCGTGATCCCCGGCGCGGACGCCGGCACTGACTCCGTGATCCCCGGCGCGGACGCCGGCACTGACTCCGTGATCCCCGGCGCGGACGCCGGCACTGACTCCGTCATTCCCGGCGCGGGCCCCGCCGCGGTCCGTCCCGGCGAGCGCCCCACCGTGCGGCTGCGTGAGGAGGGGCCCGGGGAGCAGCCCCGGTACGCCCCCGAGTGGCTGGAGTTGCGCGAGCCGGCCGACGCCTCCGCGCGGGCCCACGATCTGCTCGACCCGCTGCGGATCCGGCTGGCGAACCTGCCCGGCAAGGCCGGTCTGGTCATCCACGACCTGGGCTGCGGCACCGGCTCGATGGGCCGCTGGCTCGCCCCGCTCCTCGACGGCCCCCAGCACTGGATCCTGCACGACCGCGACCCCTACCTCCTGCACTTCGCCGCCGTCGCCTCCCCGCGCGTCGCCGCCGACGGCAGCCGTGTCACCGTCGAGACCCGCCGCGGCGACGTCGCCCGGCTCACCCCGGACGCCCTCTCCGGCGCCTCCCTGGTGACCGCCTCCGCGCTCCTCGACGTCCTCACCCGCGAGGAGATCGACACCCTCGCCGAGGCCTGCACCGGGGCCGGCTGCCCGGCGCTGCTCACCCTGTCGGTGGCCGGCCGCGTCGAGCTCAGCCCGGCGCATCCGATGGACACGGAGATCATGGAGGCGTTCAACGCCCACCAGCGACGCTCCGGCCTCCTCGGCCCGGACTCGGTCACCGCGGCCTGCGAGGCATTCTCCGAACGCGGCGCGACGGTACGGCTGAACCCCAGCCCCTGGCGGCTCGGCCCCGCCGAGGCCGCGCTCACCGCGCAGTGGCTGCGCGGCTGGGTGGGCGCGGCCGTGGAGCAGCGCCCGGAGCTGAAGGAGTCGGCCGACCGCTATCTCCGCGACCGGCTGGCGTCCTGCGAGGCGGGCGAGTTGACCGTCCTCGTCCACCACACCGACCTGCTGGCGCTGTCCCGGCCGACGGGCGGGGCGGCATGAGCGTGGAGACGGTACGGGCGTATGTGGTGCGCAGGCCGTCGGGCGAGCGGAAGAACCGAGAGTCCGGGGCCCGAGTATCAGCCGTGCCGGTCGGGGCGCCGGGAAGGGACGTTTCCGCCGAGGCCGATCCCCGGCCTGCGAGCGCTGCCGCTCCCACCGGTACCGCCCCCCACACCGCCGGCCTCGCCCTCGTCCCGCCCGTCAAGGCCGTCCCCCCACCGGACGTCGCCGTCTCCGGCTCCCGTATCGGCGTGATCGTCGCCACCTCCCGCCCCGACGCCGGAATGCGTACCCCCCGGTGGCGTACCGTCCTCACCCGCCTCAAGTCGCCCGCCGTACGCACCCACGTGGGCAGTGCCGTCGGTGTCCTGATCCTCGCCGTGCTGCTGTGGCGGCTCGGTACCGGCGTGTTCCTGGACGGGCTGCGGCGGATCGACGGCGGGTCGCTG
>JABFXD010000423.1 GCA_013361925.1 Streptomyces sp.
CGACGTGGCGTACAACCCGGACACCGACCGCCTCGACGGCCGTACGACCCTCACCGCCCGCGCCACGCAGAACCTCTCCTCCTTCGACCTCGACCTCCAGCAGTTGGAGGTCACGCGCGTCGAAGTGAACGGTAAGCGCGCCCAGTTCACCCGCGAGGGCGACGAACTGCGCGTCACCCCACGAGGTGCGCTCCCCAAGGGGCGGGACTTCACGGTCCGGGTGACCTACGGCGGCGTACCCGAACCGCTCGGCGGCCCGATCGTGTTCGGCTCCGACTACGGGTGGATGAAGACCGCCGACGGTGTCTTCGTCGCCTGTGAACCCAACGCCGCCTCCACCTGGTTCCCGTCCAGCGATCACCCCGACGACAAGGCGACGTACGACATCCGGATCAAGGCGCCCAAGGGCCTGACCGGTGTCTCCAACGGCCGGCTCGTGTCGACGTACGACAAGGGCGACTCGACGTACACCCACTGGCGCGAGAGCAAGCCGATGGCCACCTATCTCGCGACCGCGACGATCGGGAAGTTCGACGTCCGGACCGGCACCACCCCCGCCGGCACCCCGATCTACGTCGCGATCGACCCTGTCCTCGCCAACAGCAACAACGTCGACGTGTACGCCGTCACGGCCGCCGCCACCGACTACTGGTCCGAGGTCTTCGGGCCGTACCCCTTCGAGGAGACCGGCGCGATCGTCGACGACATGCCCGAGGCGGGGTTCTCGCTGGAGGTGCAGTCGAAACCGGTCTACTCGGCCGTGCGCAGCGAGACGACGATCGTGCACGAGCTGGCCCACCAGTGGTTCGGCGACTCGGTGTCGGTGGAGCGCTGGAAGGACATCTGGCTCAACGAGGGCTTCGCCACGTACGCGCAGTGGCTGTGGGCCGAGCACCAGGGCACCCGCAGCGCCCACGACTCGTTCCTGGCCGGGTACAACGCCCGCCCGGCCGATGCCCCCTTCTGGCAGGTCACCGTCGGCGACCCGCAGCGCGACACCATGTTCGCCTCCGCGGTCTACCAGCGCGGCGCGATGACGCTCCAGATGCTGCGCGAGCGCATCGGCGACACGGCCTTCTTCAAGCTGCTGCCGGCCTGGACGAAGATCCACCGCTACGGCAACGCGAACACGGCGGACTTCATCCGGCTCGCGGAGAAGGTCTCGGGGCAGCAGCTGGACGACCTGTTCCAGACCTGGCTGTTCACCACAGGGAAACCGACCCTCTGAGCCTTGCATTGCAAGGGTGACCCCCATGTTCAGGTAAGAATGTGGGGTGCTTGAGCAACTGTTCAGTCCCTCCGTCCAGCACACGCTCGACGTGATCGGCATCTTCGTCTTCGCCATCTCGGGCGCGCTGCTGGCCGTGCGCAAGAACTTCGACGTCTTCGGCATCGCCGTGCTCGCCGAGGTCACCGCGCTGGGCGGCGGGCTGTTCCGGGACCTGATCATCGGTGCCGTACCGCCCGCCGCCTTCACGGACCTGGGGTACTTCATCACCCCGCTGCTCGCCGCGCTCCTGGTCTTCTTCCTGCACCCGCAGGTGGAGCGCATCCAGCTCGGTGTGAACGTCTTCGACGCGGCGGGCCTCGGCCTGTTCTGCGTGACCGGGACGACGAAAGCGTACGACTACGGGCTCGGCCTCACCCAGTCCGCCACCCTCGGTCTCGCCACCGCGGTCGGCGGGGGTGTGCTGCGGGACGTGCTCGCCAACGAGGTGCCGTCGCTGCTGCGCTGGGACCGCGACCTGTACGCGGTCCCGGCGATCGTCGGCGCCACCATGGTGGTGCTCTGCATCCGTTACGACGTCCTGAACCCGTTCACCAGCTCCCTCGCGGTCGTCACGGCCTTCGTGCTGCGGCTGCTGGCGATGCGGTACCACTGGCGAGCTCCGCGGGCCTGGAACCGGCGCTCGACCGTGAGCGAGGAGTAGTCCCGCCGGCCCGGCCGTGCAGCAGTCCCATCTCCTCGGTCAGCCAGCGGAACGCCGGGACCACCTGGGGCCGCCACAGCGCCATGTTGTGGCCGCCCGCGCTCCTCGGGACGTAGACGACGTGCACGGTCGTCGGGGCTTTCGCGATCTGTTCGAGGCCGGCGGCCGCCTCGTAGCCGTCGCCGGGCTGGCCCGACTGGTAGAGCGCGACCGCGGGCGGGGTACGGGCGTCGCGCAGCAGGACGTAGGGGTTGTTGGCGCGGCGCAGGGCGGGCGTCTCGGCGGCCAGCGAGGTGCGTTCGCCGATGGGGTCGTTGTAGCCGGACATGCTGATCGCGGCCCGGTAGCGGTCGGGGTGGGCGACGGCGAGCTTGGTCGCGCAGTGCCCGCCCGCGGAGTACCCGGCGGCGGCCCAGCCGGCCGGGCCCGCCTGGGCGCGGAAGTTGTCCGTGACCATCTTCGGCACGTCGACACTGAGCCAGCTGTCGGCGTTCACCGTGCCCGTGATGTTGGCGCACCCGGTGTCGACCCCGGCCAGCAGGTTCATGCGCGGGGCGACCAGGATGAACGGCGCCACCCTGCCGTCGCGCATCAGGGGTTGCAGCTGGTTCACCGCGTGCAGCGAACCGAACCAGGCCTTGGCCGAGCCCGGGTAGCCCGACAGCAGCTCCACCACGGGGAACCTGTGGTGCCGGTAGGCGGCCTGGTGGTACTGCGGGGGCAGCCAGACGTAGACCTCGGCGTTCACGCCCGACACCCGGCCCTTGAGCTGGGTGACCCGGACGCCGCCCAGACCGGGCCCCGAGGCGGTGGTGAAGCGCTGGTGGACCCTGGGCAATCGTTTCAGCGCGATACCGCCGGTGCCGTCGGCGCCCAGGTTCGCGGCCTGCTGGACGTGGTCGCCGGTGCCGATGAGGTCGGCCCAGTTGTCGTACAGGTTGTTCTCGTTGTTGACCAGCACGAAGACGAGCGCGACCGCGGTGCCCTGGGCGAACAGCACCATCAGCAGCCGGCCCAGGGCGCGCAGCGGCTTCGGCCCGCGCAGTCGCGACCACAGCGCGAGCGGGAGCAGGACGGCGACGACGGACAGCACGATCAGCGTGTAGAGGAACGCGGTCCCGGTGAGGCTCATGCCCCTAGAGAGGGGGCGGCAGGGCTCCGGGTTGAGGGACGACTGCGGACACTTACCAGGAAATTGCCCGGTTCTCACCCTCCTGGTCGCCACGTTCCTGGCTCGGCCCTGGCTCGGCCATGGCTCGGCCCTGGCTCGACCTGGCCAAAAGCTACCGCTTAGTAATCGGTTGTTGTACCGTTCAGGCATGCCAGAAGCAGCCTCCGTCACGCGCGCCAGGATCGGCGACAGCGAGTTCGACCGGGACACCGCGGTCACCCGTCGCGAGCCCGGTGTCTACGACATCGACCTCTCCGCCGGCTGGACGATCATCAGTGCCGTCAACGGCGGCTATCTGCTGGCCGTCCTCGGCCGCGCCCTCGCGGACGCCCTGCCGCACCCCGATCCGTTCACGATCTCCGCGCACTACCTCACCGCGTCCCAGCCGGGCCCCGCCGTGATCCGCACGGACGTGGTCCGCACCGGCCGCACCCTCTCCACCGGCCAGGCCTCGCTCTTCCAGTACGACGAGCAGGGCGCCGAGGTCGAGCGCATCCGCGTCCTCGCCTCCTACGGCGACCTGGACTCCCTCCCGGACGACGTCCGTACGGCGGCGAAGCCCCCGGTGTTCCCGCCCATGGAACAGTGCTTCGGCCCCGAGGACGGGCCCGCCCCCGTCGAGGGCAGCTCGGCCATCACCGAGCGCCTGATGCTCAAGCTGGACCCCGCGACCCTGGGCTGGGCCCTCGGCGCCCCGTCCGGCAAGGGCGAGATGCGCTCCTGGTTCGGCCTGGCCGACGGCCGCGACGCCGACCCGCTCTCGCTGCTCCTCGCGGTGGACGCGCTGCCGCCGACCGCCTTCGAGATCGGCATCAAGGGCTGGGTCCCGACGGTCGAACTCACCGTCCACGTCCGCTGCCGCCCGGCCCCGGGCCCGCTGCGCGTCTCCATCACCACCCGCAACCTCGCCGGCGGCTTCCTGGAGGAGGACGCCGAGGTCTGGGACAGCGCCGACCGACTGGTCGCTCAGTCACGGCAGTTGGCGCGGGCCAAGCTGGTCTGACCCGAGGCCGGTCTCTCCACCACCGGGCCGCCGATGGTGGCCGACTGGCCGCTTCTGTCACGGGCCTGTACCAGCGAGTTGGTCGGGATCCGGAAGAGAACCCCAGGTCAGAGGCGTGACTTGGGCGCTGCTTTGCCCTACGCACAGGCCGGGGACAGCGCGGGCCCAAGGAAGCCCTAAGACGCGTTGATTGAGTGCCCGCCTCAAGACTCCCTCATCTTTCTTGGAGTTGTTTCTCATGAAGCGTGTGCGTCTCGTCCCCGCAGTGGCCCTGCTGGCGCTCTCGCCCCTCGCCCTGGTGGCCTGTGGCTCGGGCGACTCGTCGTCCTCCTCGAACAGCGGCAACTCCGGACAGCAGTCCTGTCAGGCCCCGTCCGGCGCGCCCAGCGGCAACCCCTCGGGCATGCCGTCAGGCGCCCCGTCGGGTGCCCCCACGGCCAACGGCACCGCCCAGCCGTCCGGCGCGCCCTCGGGGGCGCCATCGGGGATGCCCAGCGGCGGTCCGGGTGGCGGTCAGGGAGGCCCCGGCGGCGGCCAGGGCGGCGGCTGCGGTGGCCCCGGCGGCGGTGGCGGTGCGGCGCCCAGCGGTGCGCCGAGCGGGCAGCCGTCGGAGTCGGCCACGAAGAGCTGACCCGACGCGTCGTGCGCCGAGGGGCGGCACTCCCGGTGAGCGGGGGTGCCGCCCCTCGGCGTCGAGGCTCTCCGGCTCAGCTGCGCCAGTGCTCCCGGCCGATGCTGATGAGACGCATCTGACGGGTGGCGACCTGCGCGACCCGTTCCCGCTCCTCGGCAGGGCCCTCCAGCGCCTCCAGGAACAGCGAGGCCGTGATCAGCATCTGGTCGACGTACAGGTTGGCGAGCATGAGGAGGTCGTCCTCGCTCCAGCCCGCGGACTCGGGGTCCTTGGCCAGCTCGTCCTTCACCTCCTGGCCGAACCTGGCCAGTTGCTCCCGGATGGCGTTCCGTACCGGCTGGACCCCGCCATGCCGTTCCCGGGCGATAAAACGGACATGAGCGGGGTACGCGTCCACGTGACGGGCGATCAGCTCGACGGCGCGCTCTATGCGTTCTCCGCTGTCGTCCGCCGTGGACACCGTCGTCCGGATCATCGGGTGCAGGCTGCCCAGCGCCTCCTCGACCAGTGCCGTGCCGAGATCCGCGGTGGAGCGGAAGTGCCGGTAGAAGGCGGTCGGGGCGACGCCGACCGCGCGCGTGACCTCGCGCAGGCCCAGGCTGCTCAGACTCTGCTCCTCCAGCAGGCCCAACGCGGCGTCGAGGAGCGCCTGTCGGGTCTTCTGCTTCTGGGCCTGCCGGATGCCGAGGGTGTGACTCATGTCATCAGTAAACAACTGTTCTCTGGAATTGAGAAGCCGTCATGCGCGCTAGACTCTAGAGTCAGTGAACAACTGTTACTACAACTGTTCACCGAAACGTAACGAGAGATGCCCACGAGGGGCGTCTCGGAGGGGGTTTGCATCCCATGCTGTTCCTCGTCGCCGCACTCCTGCTCTTCGGCGCCGTCCTGGGCACCGTGGCCCACGCGCCGTTGACCTTCACCGCCGTCGCCGCCGCCGTGATCGCCGGCTGGCTCGGCATCTTCGCGCTCCGCGAGCGCCACGCACGCCGTCACGGCTCGACCCACTGATCCGCAGACTCACCCGTCCTGGGGGACTGATCACCATGCAGCTCACCGCATCGCGCACCGACAGCACCACCACCGCCACCCGCCCGGCCGGCCGCGACGCCGACGGCATGGCCGTGGCCGCCTTCATCCTCGGCCTCGTAGGCCTCCTCGT
>JABFXD010000115.1 GCA_013361925.1 Streptomyces sp.
TCGTGCCGCTGGGGCGGCACGGGTGGGCGCTGGGGGTCCCCCCTCTGGGGGAGGCACCCCGCAAGCGCGGGCAAGCGAAACGCCCCCACCTGCACCCCCACCCCGCCGCACCCACACACGGCGCCGAGCCACCCTCGCCACCCTCATCACGGCGGCGGTAGTACTCCCTCTCTCGGCTGCGGCCCGCCCCGAGATACCGGCTCCGGCCCCAGCCACGCTGCCCCACCTGTCGGTGTCCACCCTGGACAAGGCCTACGCGGCGAACAGAGAAAACGCCGCCGAAGCCTCCCGCATGGCCGCCGCCCACGGCGACACCCACCGAGCCACGGCCGACCGAGCCCTGGCCACCCCCACCCACCACCTCCTCCACTTCGACGGCCGAGGCGCAGGGCAAGCCACCGAGGTCTTCGGCGACTTGGCCCACGCCGACCACATCGCCGTCCTGGTCCCCGGCTCCGACACCTCCCTCGACACCTACGCCCGCTTCCGCGCCGACGCGACCGCCCTCCGCCGCGAGCTGAACCACACAGAGCCCCGCACAGCGGTCATCACCTGGCTCGGCTACAAGACCCCGGACACCATCAGCACGACGGTCACGACCACCGGCAGAGCCGACCAAGCCGCCCCCCACCTACGGCAGTTCATACGCCAACTCCGAGGAATCGTCGGCCCGACCCCGACCGTCTCCCTCCTCTGCCACTCCTACGGCTCGGTCGTCTGCGCCCGCGCCGCGTCCCACCTGGACGCGACCGACCTCGTGCTGCTCGGCAGCCCCGGCACCGGCGAGGACACCGCCGCGGCCCTGCACACCCGCGCCCGCGTCTGGGCCGGCCGCGGCAGCGACGACTGGGTGGCGGAGGTACCGCACATCAAGACGGACCTGTTCGGCACGACCGTCGGCTTCGGCACCGACCCCATGTCCCCGTCCTTCGGCGCGAGCCGCTTCGCGGCGGGCGACGGCGGCCACAGCGACTACTTCGACCCCGGTTCGGTCTCCCTGACGAACCTGGCCCGGATCGTCCTGGGCAGGACCTCGGAGGTCACCCATGCGTGAACTCCGGAAGCACATAGGCGAGGGCGCCGCCCGTCTGGACGCGGCGACGCCCGTGGACCGGGACCGGGCCGTGGACGCCCTGCGGGCCTTCGCCATCCTCGGCGTGGTCCTCGGCCACTGGCTGGTGACCGCCCTCGTGGCGGACGGCGGTGCCCTGCACACCGCGAGCCCGTTGCAGCACATGCCGTGGCTCGCCCCGATCTCCTGGGCGTTCCAGACCCTCGCCGTGTTCTTCCTGGTGGGCGGTCATGTGGCGACCCGGAGCTACACCTCCGCGCGGGCCCGCGGGACGACGTACGGCGCATGGCTGACCGCCCGGCTGTCCCGGCTGTTCAAACCGGTCGCGGCCGTCCTCACCCTGTGGACGGTGGCGGCGGCCGGACTGCTCCTGACGGGCGCGGAGTTCGGCACGGTCCACACCCTCGTCAAGCTGGCGCTGTCGCCCATGTGGTTCCTCGTGGTGTTCGCCGCGCTGACGGCGGCGACGCCGCTGCTGACCCGGATGAGCCCGTTGTGGCCGCTCGCCGTCGTCCTCCATGTCGACCTGATCCGCTTCGGCCTCGGCGGCCCGGCCTGGCTCGGCTGGGTCAACGTGGCCGCGGGCTGGCTGGTGCCGTACACGCTCGGCGCGGCCTGGACGCGCGGTGAGCTGGAGCGGCGACGGGCGGGCTGGGTCCTGGTGGCGGGCGGCGCGGTGGCGACGGCGGCACTCGTCGCGTGGGCCGGCTATCCGGCGTCGATGGTCGGCGTCCCCGGCGCCGCGGTGTCCAACCTGAACCCGCCGACGCTGGCCGCGGTCACCTTCGGCCTGGCCCAGTGCGGTCTGGCGCTGCTGCTGCGTGACCGGCTGCGCGGGGCGATGCGTCGCCCCCTGGCCTGGGCGGCGGTCGCCTTGGTGAACCTCTCCGCGATGACCGTCTTCCTCTGGCATCAGACGGCGCTGATGGCGACCACGGCCACGGGCCTCCTCGCGGGGCGCCTCCCGGGTCTGCACACCGTCCCCGACGGCCTCGACTGGGTCGCGGCCCGCCTGGCCTGGCTGCCGGTGTTCGCCCTGGCCCTCGCCGTCTGCTGGACGGCGTTCCGCTCCTACGAGCAGGGCGGTCGCCGAGGCGGGGCCCCGCGGGTCGTGCGCAGGCATCGGCCGACCGAAAGGACGAGGTCCGTGGAGGTGCACGGTGTCTAGGGTGGGGCGCGTGACGGAAACGGGGATCCAGCACGTGGTCGTGGGCCGGGTGCGGCGCGGGCTGCGCGTACTGCGCGAGGACCTGTGCACGCTCCGATCGGACCCGCTGCCTCCTTCCCTGTGGTTGCGCTGGCTGCCGCACGGGCTGCTGTGCCTGGTCGCGTTCGGCGTCACCCTCGGCGCCACGGCGCAGCTGGGCGACACCGGCGGGGTGGGTGCCCAACTCGCCTTCCTCATCGGACTGGCGCAGGGCGCCGCCGTGGTGTTCGCGATGTGGCGGCCCGTGCCCGCGTGGTGGCTCTCGACGATCGCCATGGTGGTGGGAGCGGTGGAGGTCCGTCGCCAGCTGCTGGCCGGTGGCGCGCAGGGTTTCACGTGGCCCTGGTCGGCGGCCGGGCTGATCGGGCACATGGCCGTACTGCTCCTGCTCACCCTGCGGGTGCGCACGCGGGTGTCGGTCGAGGCGCTGGCCTTGAACCTGCTGCTCACGTACGTCATCGAGGGGTTGGTCGGCGCGGCCGACTTCCAGCCCACCGGGCTGCTCGCGGTCATCCTGCTGACCGTTGTCGTGGTCCTCGGCTCCGCCCTGCGCGGCCGTCGTGAGGCCAAGGCGCAACTCGTCGAGCAGACCTCGCTCACGGCCGAGGAGCGGGCCCGGCGCACCTTGTTGGAGGAGCGCAGCCGTATCGCCCGCGAGCTGCACGACGTGGTGGCTCACCACATGTCCGTGATCTCCATACAGGCCCAGGTCGCCCCGCACCTGGTCGAGAACCCGTCCGACGAGCTCAAGGAGAACCTGGAGGGCATCCGGGAGAACGCGCTGGAGGCGCTGACCGAACTGCGCCGCGTGCTGGGGGTGTTGCGCTCGGAGCACCCCGACACCGCGGACCCGGCCGACGGCCCTGGCGGCGACAGCGGCACCGGAACCGCCCCGCACACTCCGCAGCCCACCCTCGACCGGCTCGACGCGCTGGTGGAGAACACCCGGGCGGCCGGACTGACCGTCCGGGTCGACGTGGACGGCGAGCGGCTGCCGCGTCCGCCGGGCGTGGAGCTGTCGGCGTACCGGATCGTGCAGGAGGCGCTGAGCAATGTCCTGCGCCACGCGCCCGGCGCGACGGCCACGGTCCGGCTCGTCCACCATCGGCACGGCGTGGACGTGCGGATCACCAACTCGCCGTCCACCCGCGCCGCCCCGTTCTCCCGTGGCGCCGGGCACGGTCTGCTCGGTATGCGCGAGCGGGCGGCGATGCTCGGCGGCACCCTGCGCGCCGGACCGACGCCCGACGGCGGCTTCGAGGTGGCCGCGTACCTGCCGACCTCGCCCCCGTGGGCCGAGGCTCCCACCCCCGACACCGCCCCCGACTCCAAGGACGGCTCCGTATGACGAGCAGCCCCATCAGCCCTGTCAGCCCCATCCGTGTACTGATCGCGGACGACCAGCAGATGGTCCGGCAGGGCTTCACCGTGCTGCTCAACACCCAGCCGGACATCGACGTGGTGGGGCAGGCCGTCGACGGTCTGGACGCGGTGGCGAAGGTCGCCGAGCTCGCCCCGGACGTCGTGCTGATGGACATCCGGATGCCGGAGCTCGGCGGGATCGAGGCCACCCGCCGTATCACCGAGGCGACGCCGCAGATCAGAGTGCTGGTGCTGACGACCTTCGATCTCGACGAGTACGTGTACGAGGCGCTGCGTGCGGGCGCCTCCGGGTTTCTGCTGAAGGACGCCTCCGCCGACCAGCTCGCCGAGGCGGTACGGGTGGTGGCGGCCGGCGACGCGCTGCTCGCGCCCGGCATCACCCGGCGCCTGATCACCGAGTTCTCCCGCCTCGACCATCGCCCCCGGGCGCCCCTGAAGGAACGGGTCGGCGATCTGACCGAGCGGGAGACGGAGGTGCTCGCGCTGATCGCGCAGGGCCTGTCGAACGCGGAGATCGCGCAGCGGCTGGTGGTGGCGGAGCAGACGGTGAAGACGCATGTGGGCCGCATCCTGGTGAAGCTGGGGCTGCGGGACCGCACGCAGGCGGCGGTGTTCGCGTACGAGTCGGGGCTGGTGCGGCCGTCCGGCTATTGAACCGGGTGGGCCGTCGTGGGCGGTGGCCCCATCGGCGTGTGGGCGTGTGGGCCTGTGGTCCGCGCAGGACCCGTAGTACCTGAGACGGATGCCGAAGGACCCCTCTCACTGGTGACGACCGCGACGCGGGCCTCGGCCTACGGTTCTGTATGTGACCGAGACGACCCACATGCAGACACCGCCGGCGGGGGACGGGGCCAAGCCGCGCAGCCCGGAGTACCGGCTGGCCGCGAGCGCCCTGCGCGGGCTCCGGCAGGACCTGTTCCATGACGCCTTCGCCTACCGCCCGCTGCCCCGGATGCGGGTCGACGGCCCGCTGACCCGGCGGCTGCCCGGCTCCCTGCGCGGGTACGCGGCCTGGACACCCCATGCCGTGATCTCCGCGGCAGCCCTGATCACGCTGCTCTTGGCGGCGGTCGACACCAGCGTGGCCGCGTTGCTCGCTCCGCTCGCCGTGCTTCCGATCCTGCTGACCATGCTCCGGCCGACCGCGGCGTTCTGGCTGTCGATGGCGGCCACCCCGGTCAGCCAGGTCTTCGGCAGCTACATGGACGGCTACCCCTGGCTGCCGGCCAGCTTCGCCTGTCATCTCACGGTGCTGACGGTCGTGGCGATACGCACCAAGCCGCGCACGGCGGCGTACATGTGGGCCGTCACCGCGGCCTACGGCTTCGTGGCGGACGTGATCCTCGGCCCGGTCTACTACTACGGCGACGACACGGCCCCCATGCTGGTCCTCTCCGCGCTGGTCCTGCTGGTCGTCGCCGTGTGGCACACCCGCCGCGAGGCCCGCCAGGAGGTCACCGCCCAGCAGACCGTCACGGCGCACGAGCGCTCCAAGCGCACCCTGCTGGAGGAGCGTTCGACGATCGCCCGCGAGCTGCACGACGTGGTGGCGCACCACATGTCGGTCGTCGCCATCCAGGCCGAGGCGGCCCCCTACCGGGTGGAGAACCCGCCGCCGGAGCTGGAGCGCGCCTTCGCGACGATCCGCGAGAACGCGGTGGCGGCGCTCACGGAACTTCGCCGGGTGCTGGGCGTGGTGCGGGCCGAGGACTACGAGGCCCCGGACGCCCCGCAGCCCACGCTCGCCGACCTCGACGGGCTGCTGGCCAATGTGCGGGACACGGGGCTGAGCGTGCAGAAGACGGTGACGGGCGCGGTCCGTGAGCTGCCGCAGGGGGTGGAGCTGTCGGCGTACCGCATAGTCCAGGAGGCGCTGAGCAACACACTGCGTCATGCGCCGGGCGCGACCGCGCAGGTGGAGATCGGTTACGTCCTCGGCGGCCTGGGCCTGCGGATAGTCAACGGCGCGCCCCCCGCCGGGGCCCTGCTGAAGCCGTCGCCCGGCGCCGGCCATGGGATCACGGGGATGCGGGAGCGCGTCTCGATGCTGGACGGCGAGATGACGGCGGGCGCGACGGACGAGGGGGGGTACGAGGTGGCGGTGTACCTGCCGGTGCCGAGTACGAGGTCGAGCGAGGGTGACGCATGACGATCCGCGTACTGATCGCGGACGACCAGATGATGGTGCGCGAGGGCTTCTCGGTGCTCCTCAACGCGATGCCGGACATCGAGGTCGTC
>JABFXD010001005.1 GCA_013361925.1 Streptomyces sp.
CCCAGCCGGTCCAGGCTGCGCAACGTCGGCGCCGACCTCTGCCTCGACATCCGCGGCGAGGTGAAGAAGGGCGCCGGGACCGAACTGGAGGCCTGCTCGGACGACGACACCCAGAAGTGGACCTACGACGAGGAGGACGGGCTGCTGCGCAGTGCCGCGGACCCCGACCTGTGCCTCGACTCACGGGCCGACGCCGGTGTGGTCATCCTCGGCAGCTGCGCGGACGAGAAGAGCAAGCGGGCCGCCGACGTGCGCTACGACATCACCGTGCAGGGCGAGTTGCTCACCCGCTGGGACGACCAGCTCGCCGTCACCTCCACCAGCGGGGAGCCGGACTCCGACATCGTGGTCAAGGTGCGGGACGGTTCCGACCAGCAGCGCTGGGTGACGGACGCCGTCTCGCCCAGCGCCGGCGCGCTGTCGGTGCCCGACTCGGACGCCCCGTCCGTGCGGGCCGTCGACCTCACCGAGCGGGGGGCGCCCCGTTGACCACGTCCCTGGGCGGATCGCCCGCCAGATAGCCCGTCACGTTCCGCACGGCGGCCAGGGCGATCCGCACCAGCGTCTCGCGGGTGACGCCCCCGACGTGCGGCGACAGCACCACGCCCGGGGCGCGCAGCAACCGCAGGGCCGGGGTGGGCGGTTCGGGGTCGAAGACGTCGATGCCCGCCCCGGCGAGGGCGCCCTTGTGCAGGGCGTCGGCGAGGGCGTCCTGGTCGATCAGGGCGCCCCGCGCGGTGTTGACGACGAACGCGGTCGGCTTGAGCAGCGCGAGCCGTGCCGCGTCGAGGAGGTGGCGCGTCTCGTCGGTCAGGGGCGTGTGCAGGGAGACGTAGTCGCTGGTGCGCAGCAGTTCGTCGAGCGGCACATGGCGGGCCCCGCCCGACCGCGCCTCCGTCTCCTTCGCCACCCGGCGCCGTCCGGCGTAGAGGACGGTCATGTCGAACGCGACCGCGCGCCGGGCGACTTCACGTCCGATCCGGCCCAGCCCGACGATGCCCAGCGTCTTGCCCGACAGCTCGGTCAGGGACCGCTGGAGGCGGGGGAGCGCCCAGTCGGCCTCGACGAGCGCGGTGTGGGCCGGGACCACCCGCTTGGCCAGCGCCAGCATCAGGGCGAAGGTCTGCTCGGCCACGTTGTGCGCCTCGGCGCCGGTGGAGCCGATGGTGCACACGGGCACCCCGAGGTCGCGCGCGGCCTCGACGTCGACGTGGTCGAAGCCGTGACTCGCGCACTGCACCAGCTCCAACTCGGGTGCGGCGGCGAGGTGTTCGGCGGTGAGGGGGGCCAGCGCCGTGATGACGACGTGGGCCGTGCGGAGGGCTGTCGGGTCCTCGTCGGCGCGCTCGACCACGGTGACCTCGGCGTCGTCGGGGAAGAGCGTGGCGAGCCCGGCTCCGGCGCCGCGCCCGCCGACGTGCGGGGCGATGACGGCGAGTACGTTCTTCGACGCGGTCATACGGGGTCCTCGGTGAGGTCGGCGGGGCCCACGGTGGCGGGGGAGGCGTGGCCGGACAGGGCGAGGGTGAGGTCGAGTTCGGCGAGCAGACAGCGGATCACGTGCTCGACGCCGGCCTGTCCGTCGAGGCCGAGGCCGTAGACGTACGGCCGTCCGACGAGCACCGCCCGCGCGCCGAGCGCGAGCGCCTTGAAGACGTCGTCGCCGGTGCGGACGCCGCTGTCGAACAGGACGGTGAGCCGGTCGCCGACCGCCTCGGCGACCAGGGGCAGCGCGTCGGCCGCGCCGATCGCCCCGGCGACCTGCCGGCCGCCGTGGTTGGAGACGACGACGCCGTCCATCCCCGCGTCGGCGGCCAGGCGTGCGTCGTCCGGGTGCTGGATGCCCTTCAGGACGATCGGGCCGTCCCAGTTCTCCCGCAGGAACGCCAGGTCCGGCCAGGTCTTCGCGGGGTCCGCGAACATGCTGACGAAGTGCAGCACCGCCGCGTTCGGGTCCTCGTGCACCGGCTTGGCCAGGGCCGCCTGGAACGCCGGGTCGGAGAAGTAGTTGGCGGTGCCGACCCCGTGCAGGAACGGCAGATACGCCTGGTCCAGGTCACGGGGCCGCCAGGCCAGGAGGGGAGTGTCGAGCGTGACGACGAGGACGGTGAACCCGGCCGCCTTCGCGCGGTCCAGGAAGCTCCTGGCGACCTCCGGGTCCTTGGGCCAGTACAGCTGGAACCAGCGCTCGGCGTCCCCCATCGCCTCGGCGACCTGCTCCATCGGCGTGCTGGAGGCGGAGGACAGGATGTACGGGACGCCCTGCGCGGCGGCGGCCCGGGCGGCGGCGCACTCGGCGTCCGGGTGCATGATCGACAGCACGCCGACCGGTGCCAGGGCCAGCGGGGCGGGCAGCGAGCGGCCGAGGACCTCGACGGCGAGGTCCCGCTCGTGCACGTCCCGCAGCATGCGCGGCACGATCCGCCGGCGCTCCAGCGCCGCCCGGTTGGCGCGGGCCGTACTGCCGTCACCCGCGCTGCCCGCCACATAACCGACCGGCCCCGGCCCGAGCCGCTGCTCGGTGAGCTCCTCCAGGCGGGTCAGATCGGTCGGGAGCCGCGGTACGGCCCCCGACATCCCGTTGAGATAGATCTCGTACTGGAAATCCGCCCAGTGCCTGGCCATCCGCGGGTCCCGCCTCTCGTCGCTGAGAACGCGTTGCGCTCCGACCATACTGGCGAGTAAGGGCCGGTCAGAACACCGGGGTCGGCGGCCGTTCGCCAGGCTGGGTCAGCCGCCGTTCGCCGCCGCTACGGGCTCCGGCTCGCCGGGCACCGCGCCCGGTCCGGTGATGGCCGGCACCGGTACGTCGACGGTCCGCGCCAGCCGCGCGCCCTCGGGCCCGTACACCGCACGGGGCTCGGGGAAGACCCGCAGCAGGGTCAGGAACAGCACCGCGGAGACCACCAGCGACAGCGGCAGGCTGATGTCGATGCCGTTGGCCAGATCACCCAGCGGGCCGACGAACTGGCCCGGGATGTTGGTGAACAGCACACCCAGCAGCGCGGAGACCCACCAGGCGGTCATGCCGCGCCAGTTCCAGCCGTGCGCGAACCAGTAACGGCCGCCGCGCTGACGGCGGTTGAAGACCTGGAGGGCGTCCGGGTCGTACCAGCCGCGCCGGGTCCAGAAGCCCAGGATCATCACGACCATCCACGGCGTGGTGCAGGTGATGATCATCGTGGCGAACGTCGAGATCGACTGGACGAGGTTCAGGCCGAACCGTCCGATGAAGATGAACGCGATGGACGCGACACCGACCAGCAGGGTCGCCTGTACCCGGGACAGCCGCGGGAACACCGAGGAGAAGTCGAGGCCGGTGCCGTACAGGGCGGTCGTGCCCGTCGACATGCCGCCGATCAGGGCCAGCAGACACACCGGCAGGAAGAACCAGCTCGGCGAGATGGCGAGCAGTCCGCCCACGAAGTCGGGGGCCGCGGGGTCGACGTAGTCCGGGGCCTTGGTCGCGATGATGCTGGCGGTGCCCAGGCCGAACAGGAACGGCAGCAGCGTGGCGATCTGCGACAGGAACGCCGCGCCGACCACCCGGCGGCGCGGGGTGCTCGCCGGGATGTAGCGCGACCAGTCGCCGAGGAACGCGCCGAACGACACCGGGTTCGACAGCACGATCAGCGCGGCGCCGATGAAGGACGGCCAGAACAGGGACTGCGTCGCCGCGTCCGCCGAGTCCGTGAAGACGCCCGCGTACGACGGGTCGAAGTCCCCGGCGAAGGCGATCGCGCCGACCACGAACAGCACGCTCGCCGAGGTCACCGCGACCTTGTTGACGAACAGCATGAACCGGAAGCCGTACACGCACACCGCGAGGACCAGACAGGCGAACAGCGCGTACGCCACGACGTAGCTCAGATCGCCGCGCGGCAGCCCGAACAGCCGGTGGGCGCCGCCGACCAGGGCGTCGCCGGAGCTCCACACCGAGATGGAGAAGAACGCGATCGCCGTCAGCAGGGAGAGGAACGAGCCGACCACCCGGCCGTGCACACCGAGGTGCGCCGAGGAGGAGACGGCGTTGTTGGTGCCGTTGACCGGCCCGAACACCGCCATCGGACACAGGATCAGCGCACCCGCGACCACACCGAGGAGGGTGGCCGCCAGGCCCTGCCAGAAGGAGAGCCCGAACAGGATCGGGAAGGCGCCCAGCACACAGGTGGAGAAGGTGTTGGCGCCACCGAAGGCGAGCCGGAACAGGTCCAGCGGCGTGGCGGTGCGGTCCGCGTCGGGGATGCGGTCGACGCCGTGGGTCTCGACCTCGGTCAGGGACGGCGCGGACGAGGGGTCGGGCTGCGGGGACAAGGGGGCTCCAGCGAGGGGGATCGGCGGTGGAGCGCGTCGTGGCGCGGGAGGGGGCGGGGGAGGGCCGGGCGCCGTCGCGGGGGTGTGCGGCGGGAGAGGGGCCGTCCTCTCGGGGGTCTGCCGACGGTAAGGCCGGGGTCAAGGGCCGCACCAGAGGAAGTTTCATCCATTCCTCGTGTCATGGATGTACGAACCCTCCATCACTCGGTGTCCGTCGGCGCCTCCTCCGGCTCGGCGTCGGGCCCCTGTGCCCGTACCCGCTGGACGTGTTCGAGGGAGTCGCGCAGTTCGGTGAGCCAGTCGTCGGTGTGCCGCTGGACGAGGCGGACGCACCAGGCGAGCGCGTCGCTGCGGCTGCGCGCGACCCCGCCCGCGATGAGCGTGTCCAGGACCTGGCGCTCGGGCTGGCGCAGCCGGGTCATCACGGGCGCGGCCACATGCGTGAACAGGGCGCGTTCCCCGGCGCACTCCACGCCCCAGGACACCTTGCGGCGGAACCGGTGCTCGGCCTCGCGGGCCACTTCGATCCGGGCGTCGCGGGTGCGCTCCCGGAACTCCTGGACGCGGCTGCGCACGGCCGCCTCCTGCTCGGTGGCCGAGGCGCCCTCGGCGAGCCGTGGCGCGGGGATGCGGCCGATGACGGTGATCTCCTCGCGGTCGACCGTCAGCTCGGCCAGTTCTTCGAAGAGGTCGTCCGGCAGCCGCCCGGCGAACCAGCCGCGCAGTTTCTCGTGCTGCTCTGTCGTAATCATGTAATGACGATTACTCCGCCGGAGCATGAACGCAAGGGGGCGGAGAGGGGTCAGCCGAGAGCTCAACCGGAATGTTTCAGGCCGATTGCGGAGCCGGTGTGAACCGGCCATTCGGTCGGGCGGAACGATCAAGAACCGCGTGGTTACTGGGTTCCGGTGTTCGAATTCCGTGACTTCGCGCCACTGATTCAACACGCAAGGTTACTGAATCACGTGGGGTCGATGTGTGTTCCGGCCGCCGACTCGGCAGACTCGCGCTCGCCGCCCCGACGCCGATCGTGCCGGGCGCGGCACCACCCTCGTCTCAGCGGAAGGATGCTCATCATGCGGAACACCGCGCGCTGGGCGGCGACCCTCGCTCTCACGGCCACCGCCGTCTGCGGCCCCCTCACCGGGACCGCGCTCGCCGCCACGGACTCGCTCTACGCCCCCTCGGCCCTGGTCCTCACCACGGGCCACGGCGACAGCGCCGCCACCGTCACACCGGCCCGTGCGGTCACCCTCACCTGCGCCCCGACGCCGTCCGGCACCCACCCCGCGGCCGCCCTCGCCTGTGCCGAACTGCGCGGTGTGGGCGGGGACTTCGACGCGCTGGAGGCCCGTGACGACGTGATGTGCACCAAGGAGTACGACCCCGTGGTCGTCACCGTCGACGGTGTCTGGCAGGGCCGACGCGTCTCCTACGAGCGCACCTTCGCCAACGAGTGCGTGAAGAGCTCCCTCGGGTCGAGTCTCTTCAGCTTCTGACAGTCTCTTCACCCCCTGAGGACCGAGGTCGCACGGTCCCCGTGGAACCGGACGGCCGCCCGTGGCTGGGGAGCGCGGG
>JABFXD010001016.1 GCA_013361925.1 Streptomyces sp.
CGTGTAGCCCGCGACGATCACCACGACCGCGTCCCGGTGGTCCTCCATCAGCTTCACCAGCGTGTCGATGGCCTCCTTGCCGAAGTCACGGCCCGAGTCCTCCGGCGACAGCGCGTACGCCTCGTCGATGAACAGCACCCCGCCCCGCGCCCGGTCGAAGGCCTCCTGGGTGCGGATGGCCGTCGAGCCGATGTGCTCGCCGACCAGGTCGACGCGGGACACCTCGACGAGATGGCCCTTCTCCAGCACGCCGAGGGAGGCGAGGATCTCGCCGTAGAGCCGGGCCACCGTCGTCTTGCCGGTGCCCGGGGAGCCGGTGAAGACCAGGTGACGCTTGACGGACGCCGCCTTCAGGCCGGCCTCCCGGCGGCGGCGGCCGACCTCGATCATGTCGGTGAGGGCGCGTACCTCGCGCTTGACGCTGTCGAGGCCCACCAGGGCGTCGAGTTCACCGAGCACGGCCTTCGAGGTCCGTGAGGGCTGCTCCGGCTCGGCGGGGGTGACCAGCGGTTCCTGTTCGGTGGTGCGCTGTCCGGGGATGGCGCCGAGCAGTCCGGGGGACTGGCTCGCCGTCTGCACGGCGGTCGTCGGCGCGGTGGGCGGGGTCAGGCCCGCGCTCTCGTCGCTCGTGCAGTCCTCCACGACCGGGCCGGTGCCGGAGCCGCCGTCGGGGCCCGCGTCGGCGAACTCGTACCCGCCGCGCGCACACCGCTCCGTGCGGCACTTGCGCAGCGTCGTACGGCAGCCGTCTATGACATGGAAGCCGTACCCCGAACTGCCGGTGACCCGGCAGTTGAGGAAGCTGCCGCGGCCGCCGGCGGAGACGTAGAAACCGGCCTCGGCGGGGGAGTCGACCGTGCAGCGCTCGATGGTGGGATCGGCGCCCTTGGTGACGATCACGCCGGTCTGGGTGCCGTCCACGGTGCAGTTGTTGAGCGTGCCGCCGCTGCCGTGGTCGCGGAACCAGGCGCCGGTCGCGGCGTCGCGGATGCGGCAGTCGTCGAGCTGGGCGGTGGCGCCGTCGCTCACCGACACGGCCGTGTTGCGCACCTGGGAGAGATCGCTGTCGACGACGTCCGCGCGGGAGCCGCGGTCGAGGACGAACAGCGCGTCCGGCACGTCGTGCACCCGGCAGGAGTCCAGCACCGCGGTCGCGCCGTCGCTGACCCACACCGCGGGATAGTCGCCGGTGCTGTCGAAGATCTCGCACTGGTTGGCGTCCACGCGCGTGCCCGGGTCCCACACCGACAGGCCGTTGCGCCCGAACTGACGCACCGTCGTGCGGGTCAGCGTCAGGACGGAGCGGGAACGCAGGTCCACCGCGTTCTCCGGAATGTCGTGGATCCGGCAGTCGGCCAGCGTCAGCACGGCGTCCGTGTCGAGCGTGACCCCGTCGGCGGTGGTGCGGTGCACATCGCAGTCGGTGAGGTGCGCGCTGGCCCGGCCGGTGATCTGGACGCCGCTGCCGCGGACCTCGTAGATCTCGCAACCGACCGCTTCCAGCGCGGAGTTCTCCCCGGTCGCCGTCAGGCCCGTGCCCGAGGTGTGGTGCACCCGGCAGCGCTCCAGGCGGGGGTGGGCGCCGCCGCGGACCGCGACACCGGCCTGCCCGGCCGCCACGACCTCGCACTCCTCGAACACACCGCCCCCGCCGTCGACCACGGCGATGCCGATGCCGGCCGGATTGTCGACCGTGCACCGCCGCACGGTCGGGCGGGCGCCGCCGCGCACCTCGATGCCGGCCGCGGACCGGGTGACGATCCGGATGTCCGACAGCTCCGGGGTGCCCTCCTCGACCAACAGCGCCGGGGCCGCCGCGTCCTGGCCCTCCACATGCAGGTCCTGCACCACCGCCGAGGCCCGCACCGTGAGCGGCACCCCGTCCACGGGCGCGATGCGCACCGAACCGGGCGAGCCCTCGGGGCCGCGCAGGGTCACCGCCCGCTGGACGACGAGGTTCTCGCGGTAGGTGCCGGGGGCGACGGTGAGGACGTCGCCGTCGGCCGCGGCCTCCAGGGCGGCGGCGAGCGACGCGTACTCACCTGTGCGGCGCCGCCACCTCGAAGTGCCGGTGTGCGTCACCTGGACCGTGCCCTGTGCCATGGCGCTGCTGTGCCCCCACCTCGTGGTACGCGGGTTGGATGCCGAATGCCTCGGCCGGTCCACCGTAGCGTGCGCGCACGCGGTGGGTTGACCAGAGTGGGAAGGCCGTCAGCTGCCGGTCCCGGTCCTGCCCCAGTCCGGGCCCGCCTTGTCCCATGCCTGGTCCCAACGGGCGTACCGGCGGCGGACCATGCGCCAGACGATCAAGCGCCGACTGCCCTCGACGACACCGATGCCGAGCAGGGCCGCGCCGACTCCGGCGAGGACGGCGTGGGTCGTCGCGGTCGCGGAGTCCAGCGGGCGGGCCACTATGCGGCCGTGGGCGTCCGTCCACAGCGTGAAGTGGTCGCCGCTGTGCGGGTGTTTGAGGCTTGCCATGGCCGGGCCGTGCTGCGCGGTGCCGTCCGGCGCGGTCCAGTCGGCGACGACGCGGCTGCGGAGGTCCCGGCCGGTGGTCGTCTCGGGATCGGCGTCCAGCGGCGAGCGGTCCAGGGCGCGGGCCACGGTGGCGGTGACCAGGTGGCGGGACTTCTGCTGCTGTCGCACGGACTCCTGGAGCGCGTCCTGGGCGACACCACCGACGAGCGCGCCGGCCAGGGGTGTGACGACCAGGATGAGCAGCAGGGCCGCGAGGGCGACCCAGGCCTCGGCGAGGTCGGTCGCACGGCGCAGCGGGTTGTGCCGCCAGCGCCAGAGTCCGCTGATCGCTCGCACCGTCCGCACCCCCTTCCCGCTCCGTGATAACCCTCGCTACGGCGTTTCACCCGCGGGACCGGTCAAAGAGAGAGCGAAATCACCCGCGCCGGGTCGTCCCACGAACGTCTCCAACATGCCAACGCCAGGCCCCTGGGAGCGAGTTCCCGCGAGCCGTCCTCGAACGGATCTCGGCTAGCCCAGGACCGTGACCGGATCGCCGACCCGGATCACACCGGGGGAGAGGGGGACGAGGTTCTGGCCGAAGACCAGCTTGCCCTCCAGTCTGCGGTGGCGCCCCAACGTGTGCAGGGGCTCGCGGCCGCGCACGGCACTGTCCTGGTCCGTGGTGGTCACCACGCACCGGCCGCAGCTCTTGGCGACGCGGAACCCGACCTCGCCGATCGTGATCCTCGACCAGTCGTCCTCGGCCCAGGGGCCGGTCCCGGACACGACCACGTTGGGCCGGAACCGGTTCATGGGCAGCGGGCCCTCCGCCGGGTGATCACCCTGTGCGACGAGGGAGTTGAGGGCGTCGAGCGAGGCGGTCGTGGTGACCAGCAGGGGATAGCCGTCGGCGAAGGAGACCGTCTCGCCCTCGCGCGCGTACTCGGGGTCCACCGGTCGGCGCGTGGCGGGGTCGTCCATGTGCACGAGACGGACGTCGGCGCCCAGATAGGCGCTGCACCAGGCGTGCACGGCCGGGTCCTCCGCCGGGACCGCCTCCACCTTGTCGCGGAAGATCTGCATCGGCACGGTCCCGACCGGCCGCGGCACGGGCACCGTCAGCGGCTGCGCACCGGGCGCGGACAGGCGAACGCCGCCGCCGGGCAGAAGCTCGGCGGCGGCGAGCGCGATGCGCGGTTGCTGCCGTTGCGTGACGACCTTTCCCCCGTCGTCGATCAGCGCCCAGCGCCGGTCTCCGGCCAGCCCCCAGGGCTCCACGACGGCCTCCCGGGGCGCCTGGCCCCGGAACGCCTTGACCGGATGTACGTGAATCGACTGCAGCTGCGCGTTGCCCATGGATCCATCGTGCCAGCAGGCACGGACAGTCCGCGGGTCGGCTCAGTAGCCGCGGTACTGCTGGTTGTTGTACGGGTCCTGATACGGCGCCGGAGCGGGCCGGGGAGCCGCGGGGCGCATCGCCTCGTAGCCCATGCCCTGGTTCATCGGACGGGGCTGCTGCTGCGGCCCGGGATAACCGCGTGGCGCGGAGGCCTGCTGCGGGATGTACGCGGCGGGCGCCTGCTGCAGCGGCGAGGGCTGCTGCGCCTGCGGATAGCCGTAGGAGGGCTGGGACGGTCCCGCCGGGAGGGCGGGCAGCGCGGACGGCAGCGCGGGCAGGTTGCTGCTGCTCGGCATGGCGTACTCCGCCGGGACCCGGATCGGGGCGATCTGCGGGGTGCCCCGCTCGGCCACGAGCGAGTCGTAGATCGGAGTGTCCGGGAAAGAGGCGGAGTAGTAGCCGCCGCCATAAGTGGAGCGGGGGGAGGTCATGGCACATAAGTTAAGCCCACGATGTGCTGGTTGGGGAGACCGATAAGAGGGTTGTTTTCCGTGTCGGCAGTGACCTGGGATCCCCAATGCGAGCGAACTCGGCAAAAAGGGACCTCGACCTGCGTTCGGATCCTGTAAAGCCCGAGTTCCGAGCGGGTTACCGGGGGTTGGACAGTGATCTTCCCGCGCACCCCGTGGGAGTTCGCTGTCGCGGGGAATAGGTTGACCCTGTAGAGAACCAATGGGCTGCCGGGACATGCCTGGCGCGGTGACACGTGATGGGGGCGGACATGTCAATGTCGAAAGGATCCAATACTCCGGTGCCGACCACGGCGCTGAGGGTCGAATTGGGCTGGAACACCGGACCGGGGGTGCCCGACGCCGACGCGTCGGCGCTGCTCCTGGTCGGCGGGAAGGTCCGTTCCGACGCCGACTTCGTCTTCTACAACCAGCCGGCGCACTCCTCCGGCGCGGTCCGGCACGAGGGCAAGCGCAACCTCGGTGGCCAGGTGGTCGACAGTCTGCTCGTCGACCTCGCGCGCGTGGAGCCCACGATCGAGACGATCGTCCTGGCCGCCTCCGCCGACGGCGGCGCGTTCGGACAGGTGCCGGGCCTCCACATCGAGGTCAAGGACGCCACCCAGGGGACCTCCGTCGCCCGTTTCGACAGCACCGGCGCCACCGTCGAAACCGCTTTCGTGCTCGGTGAGTTCTACCGCCGCCAGGGTTCCTGGAAGTTCCGTGCCGTCGGCCAGGGCTACAGCAGCGGACTCGAAGGCCTGGCCACCGACTTCGGCATCACGGTCGACGAACCCCAACAGGCCGCCGCCCCGGCGCCGACCGCGCAGCGCGCTCCCGTGGCGCCCCCCGTGACCGCACCCGCGCCCATGCCCCCGGTGACCATGCCGCCGCCTCCCGCCGCACCGCCGACGGCACCTCCGGCACCCGCCCAGCCGGTCCGCCTCACCAAGGTCACGCTCACCAAGGCGTCCCCCTCGGTGTCGCTGACCAAGCAGGGCGGCACCTCCGGCGCCATGCGGGTCAACCTCAACTGGGAGGTGCGCAAGCAGTTCTCGGGGTGGGCGAGCAAGCTGGGCCGCCCGGTCGCCATGCACAACGACCTCGACCTCGACCTGTGCGCCCTGTACGAACTCACCGACGGCAGCAAGGGCGTCGTCCAGGCCCTCGGCAACGCCTTCGGCTCCCTGCACCAGCCGCCGTTCATCCACCTCGACGGCGACGACCGCACCGGCGCCGTCGCGAGCGGCGAGAACCTCACGATCAACCTCGACCACAAGCAGCTCTTCCGCCGCGTCCTGATCTTCGTGACGATCTACGAGGGCGCTCGCTCCTTCGCCGACCTGCACGCCACCGTGACGCTCCAGCCGCAGTTCGGCGCCCCGATCGACTTCTCCCTCGACGAGTGCACCGTCCCCTCGACGGTGTGCGCGCTCGCCCTCATCACCAACACCGGCTCCGACCTCGTCGTCCAGCGCGAGGCCCGCTACCTGGTGCCCGAGCGCGGCGTGAGCCCGCAGCGGACCGTCGACTACGCCTACGGCTGGGGCATGAACTGGACCCCCGGCCGCAAGTAGGGG
>JABFXD010000865.1 GCA_013361925.1 Streptomyces sp.
CCGGCGAACTTGTGGTTCCCGCCGTGGCGTTCGTCGATGGCCAGCGCGATCCGGGTGCCGTCCCGGCTCAGATCCACGTCGGCGATCAGGGGCGGGTCGACGGTGATCCGCTTGATGGTCGCGCCGGTGGCCTGTTCGAGTACGGCGACCAGGGTGTCGGTGACGGCGATCACTCGCCCGTCCGGGGCGAACCGCACGGTGTTCACGGAGTTCCCCGGATCGAGCGGCCCCTGCCAGACGACCGCGCCGGTCTTGCTGTCCCGTAGTGACACCGACTCGAAGTCGGCCACGGCGATCCGGGTGCCGTCGGGGCTGAAGGCGATGCCGGTCACGGAGCCGTCCACGGGGACGTCCAGCGGGACACCGATGCCGATCGGGCGTATCCGGAGCAGGGAGTCGCTGCCGGCGCCGGCGAAGCGGGTGCTGTCCGGGCTGAAGGCGATCGCCTGGACCGAACCGTCGTGCTTGACGGGGAGTGCCACGGTGCCCGGCTCACTCATGAGCGGCTCCTCCTTGACGGCGAGGAGTTCGGTGGTGACGTCAGGTCGTCTGCTCGTCTGCGAACTGCGGCAACTCACCAGCCTAGCCGGAATGTCGACGCCCGCCACAGGAACCGTTGCAGGTCACCGACCCGAACTGCTGTCGCATGGCGCGACCGTTTGAGCGGTGCAAGCATGGAGGTGGTGTGATATGACGCTCCGCGCTCTCGCGAGGAGGGATGGTCATGGCGAAACGTCTGATCGTCTGCTGCGACGGCACCTGGAACTTCGCCGACCAGCCCAGCAAGACGAACGTCGCCAAGGTCGCCCTGTCCCTGCGGTCGGGAACCGCCGCCGGTAAGGAACAGCGCGTCTACTACCACAGCGGCGTCGGCACCCTTCGGCGGGAACGGCTGCGGGGCGGCGCGTTCGGCGCGGGCCTGTCGCGGAACATCGTCGACGCCTACCGCTTCCTCGTCGAGACGTACGAGCCCGACGACGAGCTGTTCCTGTTCGGCTTCAGCCGGGGCGCGTTCACCGCGCGCAGCCTGGCGGGGCTGATCCGCAACTGCGGCATCCTGCGCCGCGACCACGCCGACCGGATCCCCGAGGCCTGGGCGCTGTACCGCGACCGGATCGAGCAGCCCAACGGCGCGGCGGCGACGTTGTTCCGCCGCTCGTACGCGCGTGAGACGGAGATCCGCTTCATCGGGGTGTGGGACACGGTGGGTTCCCTCGGTATCCCGGTGCCGGACGCGGCCTGGCTCCAGCCGGCCGCCAACCGGTTCAACCACCGCTGGGCGTTCCACAACACCGAACTGAGCGGCTGGGTCAGGGCGGCCTTCCACGCGCTGGCCATCGACGAGCAGCGCTCGGCGTTCCGGCCGACCCTGTGGCACCAGCAGCCCGGCGCCGCCGAGCAGGGTCAGGAGCTCCAGCAGGTCTGGTTCTCCGGGGTGCACTGCGATGTCGGCGGCAGCTACATGGAGACGGGACTGTCCGACATCCCGCTGCTGTGGATGGTCGATCAGGCCCGCCGCCACGAGCTGGAGTTCGACGACGACGCGCTCAGCGAGGCGGGCCCGAAGAAGATGGAGCCCGAGAAGAGCATCGACTTCCGCGTACGGCCGGACGCCGTGGGGACACTGCACGACTCACGGACCAAGATGTTCAAGCTGGCCAAGCCGCTGTACCGGCCGATCGCGGCGGCGCTGAACGACCAGGGCGAGCCCGACGGGAACGAGTTCCTGGCGGTGCCCGCCAAGGAGCGGTACGACCAGGAGCCCGGTTACCGGCCGCCGGAGCTGGAGCGGTATCTGGCCCACCCGGAGCGGATCCGCCTGGAGCCCGTCCTGCTGCCGGGACTGGCCGCGGGCCTGCCGCCCCTGCCCTCCGCGCCGCCCGCACCGTCCGCCTCCTCCTCCGGCCAGGAGACACCGGCCGATACGAGCGACGACCTCCACCGCACGACGTGACACCGCCGTGGCCGCTCGGGCCACAGCCGCCGACTGCCGGACCACGCGAAGGCGGCCCCACCTTGGTGAAGGAGAACCGGGATGCTGACCTCCGCGCTCTTCGCCGGCGACGCGCTGCTGGAAGCGATCGCGCAGGACCAGGACCGCATCTCGCGGACCCGGCACCGCAACGACCCGGCGGTGCAGAAGATCCAGATCGCCCTGCTCGACCAGGACCCGGACTGTCTGCCCCGGTTCGGGGCCGACGGCGACTACGGCGACGAGACCGCCGGCGCGGTGGCCCGGTTCAAGGTCCAGGTGCTCGGCGTTCCCCAGGCCGAGGTGATCGACGACGTCGGCCCGCTGACGGTGCAGAAGCTGGACGAGCTGCGCGCTGCCGCCGAACGCCCGCCCGTGGAGAGCGTCGTACCCGAGGACTGGCTGCTCACCGAGGCCGAGACGGGGCCCTTCCGCTCCCCCGCCTTCACCCTCGACAACCTGGTGCTGTTCTTCGTCGACGGCGAGGGGTACTACGACACGCTGGCCGCGCGGCTGGACGCGCTGGCCGCCGGTGACCGGGTGCTGTTCGCCGGCTGGCGGTTCTCGCCCGAGCAGATGCTGCGCCCGGCGACCGCGGGCTCACCGGGGATCCTCGACCGGCTCCTCAAGCTCCACACCGACGGTGTCGTCGTCCGCGCGCTCCTGTACGGCTCGCAGTTCTCCACCCTGCCCGTGCGCAGGCCCAGGGTGCCCACCCTGCCGTCCAAGGACAACTTCGACTTCCGCACCGCGCTGGTCGGCGCGGGCGCCCAGGCCGTTCTCGACGCCCGCGTGGGGCACTTCGGCTCCCACCACCAGAAGTGCGCGGTGGTGCAGGGGACCGCCGAGGGGCCGTGCGCGTTCGTCGGCGGGATCGACGTCTGTCTCGACCGCTGGGACAACGCCGCCCACGTCGATCCCCCCTTCCGGCAGCGGGAGCCCGACTTCCTCGGTGTCAAGGCGAGCCTGCCCGGCTGGCACGACGTGCAGTGCGGGGTGTTCGGGCCCGCCACCGCCCAGATCTGGCAGGCCCTGGTCCAGCGCTGGAACGACCCCACCACGCCCAGCCGCATCGATGCCACGCCGGTGCCGATCCCGTCGTCGGAGGAGCCCGGGCCCTCGCCCACCTCGGGCACCCAGGCCGTGCAGGTGCTGCGCACCCTCACCTGCAAGGGCGTCTACTCCTTCCTGCCGGGCGGCGAGTTCACCGTCACGGCCGCCTACCGCAAGGCGATAGGACGGGCGCGGCACTACATCTACATCGAGGACCAGTACCTGTGGCCCTCACCCCTCGTCGACGACCTGCGCGACGCCGCCGCCCGGGGTGTCCAGGTCATCCTCGTCACCGCGCGCGACTTCGACGCGCCGGGGCTGGGCGACGTCCACAAGGCGCTGCGCGCCGAGGCCCTCCAGCGCATCGCCTCCGCGGCGCCCGCGAACGTCCACTGCTTCCATCTGGAGCAGGCGGCGACCGCCCTGCAGATCTATGTCCACGCGAAGCTGATGATCGTCGACGACCAGTACGCCGCCGCGGGCAGCGCCAACCTCAACTTCCGGTCGCACACCACGGATTCCGAGCTGCACCTGGGCGTCTTCGACACGGATCTGGCCGACGGCACGGTCGGCGGCGCACCCCACCGCTTCGGCGTGTCCGTGCGTGATCTGCGCACCCAGATCTGGGGCGAGCACCTCAACGAGGACCCGTCGCTGCACGAGGACCCGCTGGTGGGCCTCGGCCGTATGCCGACCGGGGGCGGCAAGACCGGCCATCTGGTGAACTTCCCGGTTCCGCCGCAGGTTCCCGCCGTGGACTGGCGCGAGGTGCTGCGGGAACTGCTGCGCAGCGTCCAGCAGATGGAGAACTGGCAGCTTCTGGCTCCGGTGGTGTTCGGCCCGCTCGCGATTCCCCTCCCGCTGGTGCCGGGCATGGACCTCGGTGTCCTCGCGGACCTCGTGCCCAGCCCCGAGGCGTTCCTGCGGGACCTTCTCAACCCCAACACCGTGTGCTGAGCGGCGTGTCGGCCCGGCACACGGCGTCGGCGGTCAGGCTCCGAACACGGTGAACCCGAGGTCGGAGAGCTGGGACGCGAGCGCGGACACCGTGTCGGGGTCGTCGAACGCCCCGTTCTCGGCGAGGCCGTTGGCCGCCTGGAACTCCTTGACCTTGCCCTGGGTGAGGGGGCCGTCCACGCCGTCCTGGGTCAGCGGCCTGACGCCCAGGGCGAGCAGTGCCCCCTGTACGCCGAACACGTCGGAGACGTCCAGCACGAGCTGTTCCACGGGCACTCCCTGCGCCTCCGCGGCCGATGCCAGCAGGAGATGGGCCCGGTCGAGCTTGTTACGGATGCGGATGGTGCCGACGTCCGGTGTGAAGTGACACTCGTCCGCGGCACCCGGCCAGTCACGGACCGCCACATGGCCCTGGAACTTGGGGAAGCGGAACATCGGGCCCATCCCCCAGCACATGCTCAGCGTGGCCAGCTGGGCGTTGGCCGGCCACGAGGCGAACTCCCCGAAGCCCTCCCGCCCGGTGAGCACCGTCTCCATCTCGTCGAGCTTGGCGAACACATGGCGGTCGATCTCGTCGTCCTCCACGTGCAGCCGCGTCAGCGGCGGCCTGAAGTTGCCGTGCCCGAAGGGGGCGAGGTCCAGCCGCGACTTGACCGCGTCCCACTCGGCGGTGACCTCCTCGGACGTCGCCTCGCTCTCCGTGTCGTTGACCAGCCAGCGCAGCAGGCCGGCGGCGGCCAGGGAGAGGGCGCGCTCCTGAGGGGTCGGTGCGGAGTTGTCCCGCGCGGTCTCGTCGATCTTGTTGCCGATTCCGGTGCTCACATACCCCTTCACATCGAGGTACATGAAGTGGACTCGCCCTTCGAGAGGGTCGTTGAAGGAGATCCAGTAGTCGCGAACGCTCTGGTGCATGGTGCGGCCTTTCTCGCTCTGTCTCCCCCACGTTCGGGAAGCATCCGCGCGAACCTCGACGAGGGCCCGACGCCGAGCTCCTCCTCCAGCAGGCGGCGGAACGCCTCGTAGTGCCGGACCGCCTCGCCGACGTTGCCCTCCGCGAGATGCGCCGACACCATGGCCCGGTGGGCGCTCTCCCGCAGCGGCTCCGCCCGCACGGCGGCCCACGCCACCTCCACCGCCAGGGCCGGTCTGCCCTGCCGTATCAGCGCCTCGGCCAGTGCGTCGAGGGCGTGCAGCCGCAGTTGCCGCAGGCGCTCGCGCTCCAGCAGCACCCAGTCCTCGTCCCAGCCCGGCAGCAGGTCCTCGCCGGTCAGGAGTCCCAGCAGGGGCAGCGCGTGGAGTGCGGTGCCGTCGCCCTGTACGACGCCCAGGGCGGCCCGGGTGAGCGCGTGGACGTCCACCCGCAGGGCGGGAGTGACCAGCAGGGCGTCACCCTGGCAGCCGATCAGGGGCGGCTCGGCTCGCGGCAGCTTCCACAGGGTGGTGCGCAGACTGCCCCTGGCGTGTGCCTCGGTGACCTCGGGCCACAGGGTGCCGGCGAGGACGGAACGGGAGACCCGGCCGCGCAGGCCCATGAAGGCCAGCAGCCGTTGGGCGTTGCGGCACAGTTCGACGCTCTCGGAGCCCAGTTCCAGCCGGAACTGGCCGAGCAGTCGCAGCCGGGGAGGAGCAGACACCACCTTGACCGCCTCACGCACGGTGTTCCGCCACCATTTTCGTCCTCTGTCGCACCCCCCGGCAACTCGACGGGAACCTCTCCCCGCCTCCCCGATGACGCCGCGGTGACGCCCTGCTGACGCCTCCTCCGTACCTTCGGACGCACCGATCGCATTCGGAACCAGAGACCGGGAGCGGAGCCGTCATGGTCGCTCTGTCCAACGTCCAGTTCGGCAAGCGGAACGAGGACGTACGCACCGTGCAGAAGGCCCTCATCAAACGAGGCCACAA
>JABFXD010000470.1 GCA_013361925.1 Streptomyces sp.
GCCCTTGTCGGCGTACTGCTTCTGGAGGTTCTCCAGGCCCGTGTACTGCGGGGTCAGCCCGCACTTGGAGGCCACGTTCACGATCAGGACGGCCTGGCCGGCGTACTGGGAGAGGTCGGCGGCACCGCCCTGGAGCGTGCCGATCTCGACGGAGAGGGGAGAGGTGGGGGAGTTGCTGTCAGCAGTGGTCATAAGCGGATGCTAACTCCGGTAAGTGTCGGGCCGACGTGAGGCCTCTACGAAGGAGGGCACGACGGGGAAGGCGTCAACGGGGGAGGCCTCCACGAGGACGGTCCCGGCCGCCGTCCGCTCGTACAGCACCGACCGCCCGGCCCGCCGCCGCGCCACCAGCCCCGCGTCCAGCAGCACCCGTAGATGGCGGCCGACCGAGCCGAGGCTCTGCCCGGTGACGGCGACCAGCTGGGTCGTGCTCATGGGGGAGCCCAGCAGCATGAGCACGCCCGCGCGCGCGGCGCCGATCAGTGCCCCGAGCCCGGCCGGCACCGGACGGCGGTCGTGGTCCTCGGCGAGCACACCGGAGCACGGGTAGACCACGGCGTACCGCTCCCGCCCCTCCCACGACACCCAGCCGCCGCCCGTCGTCACCGGGACGAAGGCCAGCTCGGCGCCGGAGGCGATCTCCCGCGGCGGATACGCGTGCAGGTTGACCTGGAACCGGCTCTCGCCGAGCCAGCGCGTCCAGGGCCGCAGCGAGTCCAGCACGGCCGCCCAGCCGCCATGGCTGACCTGCGCGGTCCGCGCGACCACGTCGGCCTCCAGGATGCGCCGCCGACGGTCCCAGTACGGCCGTACGGTCTGCTCCCAGACGTGGGTGAGGAGCGCGGTCGCCCGCTCGGGCAGGTCGTCCCGGTCCAGCAGCGCGGGGAGCGGGCCGGCGAGGGAGACACGGAGGTGGGCGCGGGCGGCATCGGGGCCGGCCGCCCGCACCCGGGCCACGGTCGCCTCGAAGCTCTCCCCGGCGACCGGGGTGGGGCAGACGAAGTCGGCGATCCAGGACCTGAGCGCGGCGTCGACGAGCGGTCCCGCCACCGGGTCGGCGGCGAGGAACGCGCGGTAACCCGGCAGATGCGCGCGCAGCCAGGCCTCCTCGCCGGGGTGGGCGGCGCTCCCGGCGTGCAGCAGCTTCAGACACGCGAACGTCTCGGCGAAGGGGGAGACCAGGAACCGGCTGCGGGCGAGGGTGTCGGTGCCGATCAGCCACAGGCCCATGCGGCGTTGGCCCCCCTCTCCTGTGCCCGTACGACGTTTCGCGTGTCGGCGAAACAGTAAACACGGCTGCGGGAGGTGCGGAGACTCCGACCCATGCGCAGCTACCGAACCCTGTTCCGCACCCCGGAGTTCACCCCCTTCTTCCTCTCCTACGCCGCCTTCAACGCGGCCCTGACGATCGGCGGGCTGTCCCTCGCCACGCTGGTCTACCGGGCCACCGAATCGCCGCTGCTGTCGGCGCTGAGCATGTTCGGGCCGCAGCTGGCACAGGTACTGGGCGCGACTTTCCTGCTCTCGGGCGCCGACCGGTTGCGTCCGCGGTCGACGCTGGTCTGGACGGGGCTGGCCTTCGCGGCACTGACGGCGGTACTGGCGCTGCCCGGACTCCCGGTCGGGGCGGTCTTCGTCGTCGTCCTCGCCCAGGGCCTGATCGCGTCGCTGGGCGGGGGAGTGACCGGCGGTCTGCTGAACGAGATCCTCCCCAAGTCCGGTTTCGTGCTGGGGCGTTCGATGTTCAACATGGCTTCAGGGCTGATGCAGGTGCTCGGCTTCGCGCTCGGTGGCGGGCTGCTGGCCCTGCTGTCCCCGCGCACCTGCCTGCTCCTCGCGGCGACGCTGTACGCCGTCCAGGCCCTGGGCTACCGCCTGGGCCTGACCGACCGCCCCGCCCGAGCCAAGGGCCGCCTCTCGGTCCGGGCGACCTGGCACACGAACGCCGTCCTGTGGTCCTCCCGCCCTCGCCGTCTCACCTACCTGGGCCTGTGGATCCCCAACGGCCTGGTGGTCGGCTGCGATTCCTTGTACGTCTCCTACGCCCCCGACGCGGCGGGGGTGCTGTTCGCGAGCGGGGCGCTGGGTATGTTCGCCGGGGACGTGATCGTCGGCCGCCTCGTACGCCCCGCCCTGCGCCCCCGGCTGGCTACCCCACTGCTCCTGCTGCTGGCGACGCCGTACCTGATCTTCGCCCTTCGCCCGGAGGTCCCCCTGGCCGCGGTGGCCGTCTGCCTCTCCAACGTCGGGTTCGCCGCGAGCCTGGTCCAGCAGGAGCGGCTCATGTCCCTCACCCCGGACGACATGGCGGGCCATGCCCTGGGCCTGCGGTCCTCCGGGATGCTCACGATGCAGGGCGTGGCGGCGGCGCTCGCGGGCACGGTGGCGCAGGTGACGTCTCCGGCGGCGGCGATGTCGATGACGGCGGGGGTGTCGGTGCTGGTGACGTTGGTGCTGGCGGTGGCGGGTCTTCGTGTGTCGTCCGCTGAGGCGGCTATGGAGCCGAGTCGGGCTCGCTGAACACCTCGGGGACCTTGTTGTCGAGGACGACACGGGAGAGGAGGGCGGCGAGGCGGTCGCGTTCGGCGGGGGTGAGGTGGGCGGGCAGGGTGTCGATGCGGCGGCAGGTCTCGGCGTAGAACTCCGCGGCGAGCCGCGCCCCCTCGTCGGTCAACCCGACCCGCACCGCACGCCGGTCACGGGGATCGGCTTCCCGCCGCACCAGCCCCCGCTGCACGGTCCGGTCGACCAGCCCGGTCAGACTCGACTTGGCCAGCCCCAACGTCTCACCGAGCTCGGTCATGCCCTGCGGGTGCGCCATGAGCACACAGAGGAGCTGGCCTTGCTGGGGGGTGAGGTGGAAGGCGCGGCTGGAGTCGGCGTACACGGCGTTGATGAGAAACGCGGAGCGGACCAGGGCGGGGACTATGCCCAGGGGGTGGGGGGCGGGGGTGGGTGGGTTGGGCATTGGGGCAGCTTAATTGCTGGGTTCTTGGCGCCCGTCACCGGTGATCGCCACACCGATGCTGCCCCCGGCGGCGATCGACCGCGTCCCGGACGCGACGACGACCACCGGTCCGCCGTCGCCACTCGGCATCAGCGCTGCCAACTCCTCGGCCAGTCCAGGGGTCTTGTTCAGCGCCTTGCGGATCACCTGCCGCAGGGCGCCCAGAGCATCCTCGCTGTCCGGGGCGGCGACCGCGTCCGCCACAGCCTCCGCCAGCGCCTCCCGCACCCGTTCGTCGGCCCGCTCGTGGGTGGTCCGGAGGAGGCCGCGGCCCACGTCCGCCGGGGCGCTCACGACGGGCACGCCGTCGCTGTCCAGTACCCGTTCCCCGTGCGCCCCCAGCGACTCCCGCAGATAGGGCGTCATCCCGTCCACGAACCCGGCGTCCGCCATCCCAAGGCCCCCAATCTCCCGCTAGCAGTAATACAGGGTGTGACGCGCGGCCGGTGATGAAGAGCCCGATCCGCACGTTTCCGTTATGACAGGCACCCTTGACAGCGTGCGTACTGTTTCGCGACGTTTGAGCCCCACCGCGGGACGCGGCCGGCGCGTCATGGGGGGAACTGGGGGGAGCGATCGCCCATGCGATCCATGAGCAACTCCATGAGGAACCAGAGAAGCCAGAGAAATCAGGGAAGCCAGATCACGATCCACAGGCCCGAGGAGCTCAGCGGCACGCTCCGCGCCGCCTGGCACCGGGTGATGGACGAGTCACCGGACTTCGGAAACCCGTTCCTGGCCCCCGAGTTCGCGGTCGGGGTGGGCCGTCATCGGGGCGGGGCGCGGGTCGCGGTGTTGCACGAGGGCGCGGAGGCGGTCGGCTTCTTTCCGTACGAGCGGGGGCCGTTCGGGGTCGGGCGGGCGATCGGGCTCGGGCTCTCCGACTGCCAGGCCCTCGTCCACCGCTCCGGAGTCACCTGGGACACCGGGGAGTTGTTGAAGGCCTGCGGCCTCTCGGTGTTCGAGTTCGATCATCTCGTCGACGAGCAGAAGCCGTTCGGCCGGTATGTCACGGGGACGTTCGCCTCGCCGGTCGTGGATCTGAAGGCGGCCGAGGGCAGTTACCCGGAGTGGCTGCGGGCCACCTACCCCGGCCTGGCGAAGACGGTCCTGAAGAAGGAACGCCGACTGGCGCGCGACCACGGTGAGCTGCGCTTCGTCTTCGACGAGCGGGACCCGCAGGTGCTGCGGCAGCTGATGCGCTGGAAGTCCGCCCAGTACCGGCGCACGGGGCGCATGGACCGGTTCGCCCGCCCCTGGATCGTCGACCTCACCGAGGATCTCTTCCAGGTCCGCGAGGACCACTTCACCGGCGTCCTGTCCGTCGTCTACGCCGGGGACCGCCCGGTCGCCGCCCACTTCGGCCCGACCTCCCGCACCGTCTTCGCGGCCTGGTTCACGGCGTACGACCCCGAACTGCGCTACTACTCCCCGGGCCTGCTCATGCATCTGCGGATGGCCGAGGCCGCCGGGCGTGAAGGGGTGCGGGTGCTGGACCTGGGGCGGGGCGACAAGGAGTACAAGGACTGGCTCAAGACCCGTGAGCTGCGGGTCGGTGAGGGCTTCGCGGTCCGCCCGCACCCGGTGGCCGCGGCCCACCGCATGTGGCGCAGACCGGTCCGGGGCCTGCGCAACACGGTCCTGGCCCACCCCCGGCTCCGCGATCCGGCCGACCGTCTGCTGAAGACGATCGGCGGCCTGCGCACGTCTCCGCCGGCGAAGTAGCCGACGAGGCAGCCCCCTCCACTGATCTACAGACGAGGTGACGATGCCGTACGGATCGCGGCTCGCCGCGACGATGACGCGGCGGCTCGGCCGGGAGTGCGTCTACACGCCCTCGGCCCGACTGGCCCTGTACCTGGCCCTGCGCCGCTGGTGCCGCCCCGGCGGACGCGTGCTGATGTCCCCGGTGAACGACGACGTGATCCTCTTCGTCGTCCTCGCGGCCGGCCTGCGCCCCGTGACCGCCCCGGTCTCCCCCTGGGACGGCAACATCGACCCGGCGGCCGTACCGGAGTCCACCTGGCGCTCCCTGGACGCGGTGCTGACCACCAACCTCTACGGCATCCCGGACCGCGTCGGCGAACTCCGCAGGCGCTGCGACCAGTTGGGCATCCCGCTCATCGAGGACGCGGCCCACGCGATCGGCACGCAGGTGGCCGGACAGCCCGTCGGTACCTTCGGTGAGGCCGCCGCCTTCAGTCTGTCCAAGCACGTGGCGGCCATGGCGGGCGGTTTCCTCGCGGTCGAGGACGCCCGCACCCGGCGGGAGCTGGAGCTGCTGCGGGACGACCTCCTCACCCCGGCCCGGCTCCGCGCCGACCTGGCGGTCACCCTGCGCCCCCTGGCCCGTTCGACGGTCAAGGCCCTGCACCTCGTACGCCCCACCTGGCGGGCCATGCAACGCCTCGGTCTGCTGGAGCGCGACGCCTACCGGATGCCGCTGCACGCGCCGCGGCTGGCGCTGGCCGCGCATGAGGCGCCCGGTCTGCCGCCGTACGATCCCTGGATCCGGGTCGACCTGCACGACTACCGCGTCCGCCACGGGGCGTTCGTGCGCGCCCAGTTGAACCTGCGGCTCCATCGTCTGGACGCCGACCTCGCCCGACGCCGGGCGGGCGTGACGCTGCTCGCGGGCACCCCCTGGGCCTCCCCGGCGGTGCGTGAGCGGGCCGGGGGCGAGGGGCCGCTGCCGCTCTTCCGGGTGCCGCTCCTGGTGGCCGACCGGGATGCTCTGGTGGAGCGCCTGGTGGGGCACGGCGTGGTCTCCGGGTATCTCTACGACCCACCGCTGGACGACTACGCGGGCGCGGAGTTCGTCGACCCGGCGCCGGACCCGGAGCCCGCCCGCTGGTTCGCCTCGCATGTGCTGCCG
>JABFXD010000697.1 GCA_013361925.1 Streptomyces sp.
CGGTTGAGCTTGGTCGAGATGTGCGCGGTCAGCCGGCAGGTGCGCAGCGCGCGCTCGGTGACGTCGCTGTCGGGCGAGGCCCGGACGAAATTGCCGGCGACTCCGACGAACACCTTGGCGTGGCCGTCGCGCATGGCCCGGATCGAGTCCACGGAGTCCAGGCCGTGCCGGGTGGGCGGCGCGAAGGCGAACTCGCGCCCCAGGGCGTCCAGGAAGGCCTGCGGCATGCGCTCCCAGATGCCCATGGTGCGGTCGCCCTGCACGTTGGAGTGCCCGCGCACCGGGCACACCCCCGCGCCCGGGCGGCCGATGTTGCCGCGCAGCAGAAGGAAGTTGACGACCTCGCGGATGGTGGGCACGCCGTGCTTGTGCTGGGTCAGGCCCATCGCCCAGCAGACGATGACACCGCGGCTGGCCAGCACCCGCTCGTGGACCCGCTCGATCTCGTCCCGGCTCAGTCCGGTGGCCTCCAGCACGGCGTCCCAGGACGTCTCCCGGATGTGCTCGGCGAAGGCGTTGTAGCCAGTGGTGTGCGCGTCGATGAACGCGCGGTCCAGGACGGTGCCCGGCTCCTTGTCCTCGGCCTCGACCAGCATCAGGTTCAACGCCTGGAACAGGGCGAGGTCGCCGCCGGGCCGTATCTGCAGGAACTGGTCGGCGATGTCGGTGCCGCGACCGATGACGCCGCGGGCCTTCTGCGGGTGCTTGAAGCGCAGCAGCCCGGCCTCGGGGAGCGGGTTGACGGCGATGACGTGGCCGCCGCGCCGCTTGGTCTCCTCCAGGGCGGAGAGCATGCGCGGGTGGTTGGTGCCCGGGTTCTGGCCCACGACGAAGACGAGGTCCGAGTCGTACAGGTCGTCGAGGCTGACGCTGCCCTTGCCGATGCCGAGGGTCTCGCCCAGGGCCGAACCGCTGGACTCGTGGCACATGTTGGAGCAGTCCGGCAGGTTGTTGGTGCCGAAGGCCCGGGCGAACAGCTGGAGCAGGAAGGCGGGTTCGTTGGCGAGGCGGCCGGAGGTGTAGAACAGCGCCTCGTCCGGGTGGTCCAGGGCGCGCAGTTCACCGGCGAGGAGGTCCAGGGCCGCGTCCCAGCCGATCGGCTCGTAGTGGGTCGCGCCCTCGCGCAGCACCATCGGCTCGGTCAGACGGCCCTGCTGGTTCAGCCAGTAGTCGGACTTCCGGCTCAACTCGTCGACGGAGTGCTGCCGGAAGAAGTCGGCGCTCACCCGACGGGAGGTGGCCTCGTCGGCGATGTGCTTGGCGCCGTTCTCGCAGTACTCGTTGCGATGCCGTTTGCCGGGAGCGGGCTCGGGCCAGGCGCAGCCCGGACAGTCGAAGCCCTTGGTCTGGTTGATGTTGAGCAGGGTCAGCGCGGTGCGCTTCGGCGAGGTCTGCCCGAGCGCGTACTGGAGCGCGTGCACGACGGCGGGGGCGCCGGTGGCCCAGGTCTTGGGGGCCGACACCGACAGTTCGCCCTCGTCCGGTTCGCCTTCGTCGAGATCCCGCATCACGCCCACGCCCTTTCCGCCCTGTCCTCCCGCCCACTCTTCGCCCGTACGTCGGGCCAGGTCAAAGCGGTAGTTCCGATCACTTGAAAGGTGTCGCCGATCAGCGCTGCCGCAGCGGAGACCGGCGCCGGGGGAGAGAGCGTGGATCATTGGGGGGTGCTGCTGCGCCAACTCGAATACCTCGTCGCCCTCGCCCGCGCCCGCCACTTCGCGAAGGCGGCCCAGGCCTGCTACGTCTCCCAGCCGACCCTGTCCGAGGGGATCCGGAAACTGGAGGACGAACTCGGTGTGCCCCTGGTCCAACGGGGCCGCCGGTTCGAGGGGTTCACCCCGGAAGGCGAACGGGTCGTCATGTGGGCGCGCCGCATCCTCGCCGACCGGGACGCGATGCGGGGCGAACTCCAGGCGCTGCGGGCCGGTCTGAGCGGGCGGCTGCGCATCGGCACCGTCCCCACGGCCGCCACGGCGGTCGCGCTGCTGACCCAGCCGTTCTGCGCCGCCAACCCCCTCGCCACGGTGCAGGTCTTCGCCGACCTGAGGTCCGAGGACATCATCAACCGGCTCAAGGCCTACGAACTCGACGCCGCCGTGACCTACCACAGCACCGTCGCCGACCACGGCTTCACGTTCGTACCGCTGTACCAGGAGCGGTACGTCCTGCTGATCCAGCGCTCCGCCCCCGAGGCGGGGCCCGCGGAGATCGCGTGGGAAGAGGCGGCACACTACCCGCTGTGCCTGTTGCACCCCGGGATGCAGGGGCGGCAGGTCATCGACGCGGCCTTCGACTCGGTGGGTGTCCAGGTGACCCCGAGGGTGGAGACCGACTCGATCGCCTCCATGTTCGCGCAGGTCAGGGCCGGTCAGTGGGCGAGTGTCGTCCCGCACGCCTGGCTGCACGTCTTCGGTGTCCCGCCCGGCATGCACGCCGTCCCGCTCGTGGACCCGGTACGCACCGAGCGGATGGGGCTGGTCCTGCCCGCCCGCGAACCGGTCTCGCCGATCGGCCAGGCGCTGCTGGACGTCGCGGACCGCTCGGTCGTCGCGGCGACGCTGGAAGGGCTCCCCGACGCGTACTGAGCGGGAGCGCCGCCGCCCGGGCGCGCCTCAGGAGGTCTCCGGCGGCCATCCGAGGGCTCGGAAGACGGCGACGGGACCGAGGTGGTCGCGCCACCGAGACACCTCGCCGTCCTTGTGCAGTGAAGCTCGCACTTCTCCTCTACGGGCCCGGCTTTACGGTCTTCATCGTGAAGTGCGAGGTGACGTTCTTGATCCGGGGGATGGTCATGACCTTCCGGCTGAGGAAGGCCTCGTACGCGGGCAGATCGGCGACGGCCACCCGTACGAAATAGTCGGGGCTGCCGAACAGCCGCCGCAGCTCCAGCACTTCCTCCGCCCGCGCCAGCGTCTCCTCGAAGCGGGCGACGGTCTCCGCGTCCTGCGCCTCCAGGCTGAGGTCGAGGAGCACCTCGAAGGAGCGGCCCACCGAGGCCGGGTCGATGACGGCCCGGTAGCCGCGGATGACCCCGTCGGCCTCCAGCCGTTGCACCCGCCGCAGACAGGGCCCGGTCGTCAGTCCGACGCGCTGGGCCAGCTCGACGTTGGTCAGCCGCCCGTCCCGCTCCAGCTCGGCAATAATTGCTTTGTCCACCGCATCCATGGCCAGAATATTGCACAGACAGCGGCTCACCGGGCAATATTCGCAACCACATGCCAGGCCGTCTGCGGGACGATGGACCCGTGGAAGCGCCCATACTCACCCGTCGTGCCCAGCTGGCCCTGGGAGTCCGCGACTCCTTCTCCGCCGGTCTGGGGATCTTCCCGCTGGGCATCGCCCTCGGGCTGCTGATCATCCAGGCGGGACTGCCCTGGTGGCTCGCCCCCGCCCTGTCCCTGGCCGCGTTCGCCGGCTCCCTGGAACTGCTGCTGGTGGGCATGATGGCCACCGTCACACCGCTCGCCGCGGTCGCCCTGACCACACTCGTGGTGAACTTCCGGCATGTGTTCTACGCCTTCTCCTTCCCACTGCACCTGGTCCGGCATCCGGTGGCCAAGGCGTACGCGGTCTACGCGATGATCGACGAGGCGTACGCCGTCAACGCCTCCCTGCCCGAGCACGAACGCTCGGCCCCCCGACTGCTGGCCCTGCAGCTCGCCTGCGAGACGTACTGGGTCGGCGGCGGACTCGTCGGCGTCGCCCTGGGCGCGGCCCTCCCGGCGCCCGTCAAGGGCCTGGAGTTCGCCCTGTGCGCCCTGTTCACCGTCCTCACCCTGGACGCCTTCCGCTCCCGCAAGGAGCTGCCGTCCCTGCTGCTCGCCGGCGCGAGCGTCACCGTCGCCCTCGTCCTGACCCCCGGCACGGCGATGTTCACCGCGCTGCTGCTCTTCGTCGGCCTGCTTCTGGCCCGCCACCTCGCCACGGCCCGGAGGCTCGCCCATGCCTAGCACCGCGTACCTGATCGCCGCCCTGGCGATCGTCTTCACCCTCACCCTCGCCCTGCGCGCCGTGCCCTTCGCCGTACTGGGCAGGCTGCGCGGCTCGGCGATCGTGCAACGCCTCGCCGTGTGGATGCCCGTCGGCATCCTCGCGATCCTCGCCGTGACCGCCCTGCACGGCACGATCACGACCGACCCGGACGGCACCTGGTACGCGCTGCTCGCCGTGGCCGCCACGGTCGCCGTCCACCTGGCCTTCGGCCGCCGCACCATCCTCAGCGTCGGCGTCGGCACGGCCGTCTACGTCGTCCTGTTGAACGCCCTCTGAACCGAGCCGTCTTGTCGAACACCTCTGAACCGCCTCAGGAGATACCTTCCTTGACCCCCGACAGCTACTTCGAAGCCATCGACGACCGTCGCTACAAGCCGACTCCGCACGCGAGCGGCGCCTGGAGCACCGACGAACAGCACTTCAGCCCGCTCGGCGGCCTCGTCGTCCACGCCCTCGACCGGCATCGGGCGGACGGCCCGGACGACGGGCTGCTGCTCTCCCGGATCAGCTACGACATCCTCGGCCGACTCGCCCTCGACGAGTGCGAGATCGAGGTGGAGACCGTCCGCCCCGGCCGTACCATCGAGCTTCTCGAAGCGGTCGTACGGATCTCCGGCCGGCCGGTGGTGCGGGCCCGCGCCTGGTATCTCGCCGCGCTCGACACCACCTCGGTGGCGGGCGGCACCGGGGAGCGGCTCGCCCCGCCCGGGTCACTGGCCCCGTGGCCGATGGCGGACCTCTGGCCCGGCGGCTACATCGCGTCCCTCGACGTCCGTCCCGTCGCCCCGCCCCGACCAGGACGTACGGCCGCCTGGATCGCCACGCCGCTCGACCTGGTCGCCGGCGTCGAGGTCAGCCCGCTCGCCTCGTACGCCGCCCTCGTCGACACCGCCAACGGCATCGCCGTACGGCAGCCGCCCACGGCCTGGATGTTCCCCAACGTCGACCTGACCGTCCATCTGCACCGACAGCCGCGCGGCGCCTGGACGGGCCTGGACACCACGGTCACGTTCGGCCCGTCCGGGCAGGGCCTGACCAGCAGCGTCCTGCACGACGTGGACGGACCGGTCGGCCGGGCGGAGCAGATCCTCACCGTCCGCCCCTTGCCGGGTGCGTGACGGACGTCGATCCAGCGTCGGGTCGGGCCCGCCACCTGGCCGCGCCGCTCGCCCAGCAGCGCCGTCCAGCCCCCTGCTGGGCTGGCCGCTGCGCACCACCGAGGGTCGCCTGCGACTGCACTTCGCCCTGACCACCCGGCGCCTGGCACGCGGCTGAGGCGACCGGCATCGGGGGTGCGGCGAGAACCGGGTTGTCCTCCGGTGGCGGGCCGGCGTGCCAAGCGGAGCCGCAGGACCTGCCGGGTCTCGTTGTCATGCCCGGTGGGCGTACGACGTGAGGCGGTCAGCGAGTGCGCGGACGAGGTCGCGCAGTTCGGCGGGGCGCTCGATGACGAACGGCCGGTCGAGTGCGGCGAGTACCGGAGGCAGCCAGTCGAGCCGCTCGGCCCGCAGCCCCACACGCAGCCACCGCTCGGCCGCCGGGTCCTGCCCGGACTCGGGCTCGTGCTCGGCCTCGTCCACGCTCGCGACGCTTGCGGGAAGGCGGGCGCGGATCTGCTCGACCGTCCCGTGGATCCGCAAGGTCACCTCATGCCGGTACTCGGCCGTGGCGAACCCTGACAGCACGCGCTCTGCCGGATCCGGACCCTCAGGCGCCTCGAACGAGCCGGGCAGGGCCCTCGCGTCCGCGAGGCGATCGAGCCGGAAGGTCCGGTCCCCGCCGACCTGGGCGTCCCTACCCGTGACGTACCAACGGCCCGCGTGGGCGACGATCCCGTACGCGTGCAGCGTGCGTTCACTGCGCCGTCCGTCACGGTCGGTGTAG
>JABFXD010000234.1 GCA_013361925.1 Streptomyces sp.
GGAACGCCTGCTGCGCATCCCCGACGTCTACGCGAACGGCTCCACCGACGGCACCTACGACACCGTCCTCACCGAGGCCGTGGCCCGTTTCCAGCTCTGGTACGGCATCCGGGGCGACGAGACCGGCGTCTACGGCGACGACACCCGCCGCGACCTGGAATCCCGGACGAGCACCGGCGGCTGACCTGGCGACGGCACTCTTCGAACACCGGGGCCCGTCGTCTTCCTCGCGGCCCTCGTCATCGGCGCGTTCTGGTACTGGCGTCACCGCCATGACGACACGCCCCGACCGGCGTCGCCGTCGGCGCCCGGGATCAGATCTCGTCGTACGGCACCCGGATGTCCAGCACGCACACGTCGTCGCGGCGCTCGTCCTCCAGCAGGTCGGCCAGCAGCGGGCGCAGCGATCCGGGGCCGTCGGCCTGGTGGCTCACGACGGCATCGGCGAGCCGTTTCAGGCCCCGGTCGATGCCCTCGGCCGGGCGCTCCACCAGTCCGTCCGTGTAGAGCATGAGCCGGTCGCCGGGTTCGAGCCGGCACTCGGCCTCCTCGAAGGCCGGGGAGCCGCTCGCCCCGAGCAGCATCCCGCCCGGCCGGCCCAGGTACCGCACCTCGCCCGCGCGCTGGAGCAGGGGTGGCGGGTGCCCCGCCTGCGCCCACACCAGGCGGTGTTCGGCGGGGGAGTAGCGGGCCAGGACCATGGTGGCCGTTCCGTGCGAGTCGCGGGAGTGCAGCAGCAGGGTGTTGAGCCGGGCGAGGGCGCCGGTCAGCGAGGAGCCGGTGATGACCATGCCCTTGGCGGTGAACCGGAGCTGGGCCATGGTGGCGACGGCGTCGATGCCGTGACCCGCGACGTCGCCGACCACGAACAGGGCGTCGCCGTCGGGCAGTTCGATGGCGCTGAACCAGTCGCCGCCGACGTGGACCCCTGACTGGGCGGGCAGATAGGCCACTTCGACGCGCAGTCCGGCCAGACTCAGGGGATGGGTGGGCAGGGGGAGCAGCGCGTGCTGGAGCCGGGCGGCGAGGGTGCGCTCGGTGCGCAGCACGTCGTGCTGCGTGAGGATGGCCTGTTCGCTCTCGACGAGGGCGAGTTCGGCTCGGCGCTGCGCGGTGAGGTCCTGGAGGAAGCCGTGCACCTCGACGGGGACGCCCTGTGCGTCCGTGACCGCCTCGGCGACCACCCGCAGATGCCGGACGCCGTCGGCGGCCCTGATCCGGAAGGGCACCGCGAGTGGCCGGCCGCGGCGCACGAGGTCCCCGACGGCACGGGTCAGCGCGGGCACGTCCTCGGCCAGGGCGAGCTCGGGCAGTGCGGTGATCCGCAGCGGGCCGTCCGCGGGATCACGGTCGAGGACTGCGTAGACCTGGGAGGACCAGCCGACCTCGTGCGTGAGCAGGTTCCAGTTCGCCCAGCCGAGGTTGCCGAGCCGCTGTACGTCCGCGAGCCGCTGTTCCTGGAGGTCGGAGGAGTCGTGCCGGATCCAGGTGAGGGCGAGCGATCCGCCCAGCTTCGCCACCCGCACCGTGTAGGTGGACAGTTCGGAGATCCCGGCCACCATCGCCTGCTGGGCGAAGGGCTCGCCGTCGTACGGCTCCCCGCTGGTGAGGGTGTGCAGACAGCCCTGCCACAACGGCTCGTCGGCGAGGTTCGGGAAGCACTCGAGGAGCCGTAGCCCGACCAGTTCACGGCCGGTGCGGCCGAGGGCGTCGAACGCCTCCTCGGTCGCGGCGGCGACGCGGTAGTCCTCGACCTCGCCGGACGCGGCACGCAGCGGGGTGAGCAGCAGACTGGCGCCGGGCAGTGCGTCGAACACCGTCTGTACGGCGTGGTCGGCGGCGGGCTCGGTGCGTGAGTCGAAGGCGCGCAGCCGGCCGGCGCAGAGCTGGGCGACGGCCACGAGGTGTTCCCGGTGATGCGGGGCGAACGCTCCGCCCTGGGCGCGCAGGAAGCCGATGCAGACCTCGGCGGTGTCCTGGGTGACCACGGGCACCCAGGCGCGGGACAGCCAGCGCTCGGGAGGGTTGCCGATCAGCAGGTGCCGCTCGCTGTGCGTGTGGACGTCCTCCAGCCACCGTGGCTCGCGGGACCGCAGCGCCTCCAGGGCGGCGATGCCGCTGAGCGGTGGCACATGGCGCCACTGGGCGGCCAGCGTCTCGTCGATGCCGGCGTGCCCGATCAGCGCCAGGCCTCCGGCGGGCAGGCGGGCGTAGATCATGACGGCGTCGGCCTCGGCGCCCGGCGACAGATGTTCCAGCAGACACCGGGCCAGGTCCTGGGGTGTGCCCACGCGGACCAGGGCCTTGCCGAGCCTGCCCAGGTCGGTGGTGTCGTGCCGGACGAGCGTCGTCTCGGGCAGGGCGGCGTGGAGGTCCGGTCCGGATGTGCCGGACGACAGGGGCGGCACCAGGTCACCGAGGGTGAGCCAGCACTCCTCCAGCAGGGTGCGGTGGGCCATCTTGGCGCGCTTGACCAGTTCCTCTCCGGCCGCGTCCGGAGAACAGCCGGTCAGCGCCATCACGGCGCCCTTCGCCCGCTCCACGACGGTCGAGGTCGCGGCCTGGTCCCGCAACCGGTCCATCTCGGCACGCTGCCGGGCGACGATCTTGGCCAGGGCGGCCGTGTCGGGGGCGGTGCCGGAATCCGGGGGGATGGCGGGCTCGCTCGTCACGCCCTGAGCATTGCACACGTGGACCGCCCCGAGGGACGTCTTGTCGGGACCGGCTTCACTCGAAAGTGCCGGGTCAGGTCACCTGAGCCGGGGGGCGTCCTCAGCGTCCGGCGTTCTGGTCGATCAAGGCCCGGGTGACCGCGCGGACGCTGCGCGCGATGTGCTGGAGTTGCAGTACCTCCGCCGCGTACAGCTTGATCGTGTGCTCGATGACCGACTCGGGCAGTCCGAGCCCGGGCAGGTCCGCGCGGGCCGTCTGGAGGGCGGTGCGGGCGACCCGGATCTCGTGCTGGACCTGGATCTGCGCGTGCCGGGCGAGGAGGACGGGGTGGCGGATGAGCGCCGGGTAGCTGGCGTAGCGCGCCGGCACCAGCTCGCGCAGCCACTTGGCGGCCGAGCGCTCCCAGTCGTAGCTGCCGGGCGGCTTGACCTGACAGGGCCAGTCCTGGGTGATGCGCGTCGTCGTCGTGACAGTCATGGTCATCGCTTCCCGGTGTGCGGCGTCGTGCGGGGTGGTCCGACGGTTGTGGGCGGCCCCGGCCTAGGGGATGACCGGGGCCGCAGCGGGCGCTCGCGCAGGCGATGCCCGATCGAACATCCGAGGCGCCGACGCGGGTAGGAGACGGCGGCTTCGGATGTCCGTGCAGGAGCCCGGGACGGCAGACGGTGCCCACGCGGAGGATCGTGCGGGGTGCGCATGGGCGGACCGTCGGCTTTCTACGGGCGACTCTGGGTGAGGGTTGGGCGGGTGGGGACGGGGGTGCGGAACGAGTTCCGGGAGCGGCCCGGTCGCGATCCGTGAGCAGTATTTATATATGCCGTCCTCTTTGCAAGACGTATGAAAACATTCATGTGCGATGTGGGCAGGATGATCCCTTTGTGAGTTGCTTCGTCGGGAGTGGCCGAAGGGGCCGGAAGCGGGGGGTCAGTCCCGCAGGAAGAACTGGTGCTGCTCGGAGATCTGCTCGTACTCCTCGAGCCGCGCCTGGGTGCGCTCGGGATCCGCGTCCGTCATGGCCTGGAGCAGTGCGGCGGCCATCAGGCCGGGGGCGGCGTAGGAGTCGAAGACCAGGCGGGAGCCGGTGCCGGTGGCGAAGACCACGTCCGCCTCGTCGGCGATCGGACCGAGCGCCAGGTCGGTGATCAGGGCGACCTTCAGTCCCGCGCTGCGGGCCACCCGCACCGCCGTGAGCGTCTCCTGCGCGTGCCGGGGCATCGAGAACGCCAGCACCCAGGTGCCACCGGCCTCACGGGACTGGAGCAGCGCGTCGTAGGCGACGCTCCCGCCCAGCGTCACCAGTCGCACATCGGGATGGACGCGCCGCGCCGCGTAGGCGAAGTACTCGGCCAGCGACACCGAGATGCGCACGCCGAGGACGGTCAGCGGCGTCGACGCCGACAGCTTGCGGCCGATGTCGATGACCTGGTCGGGGTCGGCGAAGTCGCGGCGCAGGTTCTCCAGGTTCTCGATCTCGGCGTCCACCGCGGCCTGCAGTTCGTTGCCCTGGTTCTCCTCGGCCGCGACGGGTCCGCCGGCCAGGGTGCCCAGCGCGATGGACTGGAGTTTCTCGCGCAGGGCGGGGTAGCCGCTGAAGCCGACCGCCGCCGCGAACCGGGTCACCGACGGCTGGCTGACCCCGACGCGCTCGGCGAGGTCGGTGATCGAGAGGAAGGCCGCCTCGGTGATGTGCTCGATCAGGTACTGGGCGATCCGGCGCTGTCCCGGAGACAGTCGCGGCCGGTCGAAGAGGGTCCTGAGCTGGGAAGTCGGTGCGGCCTCCGCTTCCGGTCCCGACTTGCCCGAAGTGATGGCGGATGCCTGCGCACGTGCCTGCTGAAGCGAGGTCACGGGTGCGTCTCCTTTGTCTTCCACAGTGCCTCAACATAGCTCACACACCCCCGTGACCAGGGGTTGTGGACGGGCCTCGGGAACTCGGCGGACGCATGCTCAAGTTGCTCACGAGGGACGGATGTCACCGTCGATAGACGGTGATCGAATGACCAATATGGTCGATCGAACGCGCGCTGTCGATCAGTTCGGCCAGTCGTCCGGTGGCCTTCGCGGCCGCCGAGTCCGACACCACGAGCAGCCCGCGCACCGCGTCCGGCTCCGCCTTGCGCGGATCGGCCGCCTCGATGCCGTAGTACGACGGCACTCCGGCGCCCTTGTACACGAGCCAGACCCGCTCACCCGGATACCGCTCCCGCAGCCGGTCGGCGAGGCGCCCCAGATCCTGACCCCAGTCCACATTGGAGTCGTGCAGCCGCAGATGCGTCCTGTCCGGACCGCCGAACGCCTCGTTGGCATACGGCAGATAGAACGGATAGGTACGCACCGAGCTGACCGCGACGAACAGCACCAGCGCCCCGGCCGCGGCACCGGCCCACCGCCATCGCACCGCGAGGAACCCGGACGCCGCCACCGCGAGGAACATCGGCACGAAGATCGCGTACCGGGTGCCGAAGTCCCGCGACCCGGTCATCGCCGCACCGAGCAGCACGGCGGTGGGAACCAGCAGATAGGGCGCCGCGGGCCGCAGCCGCCGTACCGCCACCACCGCGACGGCACCCGCGAGCCACAGCGCCAGCATCCCGAGCGGCGTCTTCACCAGCAGCGCGGCCGGCAGGTAGTACCAGAGGGACCCGGTGTAGAGCCGCCCGAACAGAAAGCCCTGCCACGGATAGTCCTCGAAGCCGAACTGCACCCGCATCCCGTCCCGGTACGCCTCCGGGAACGGCAGCAGATCGACGAGCAGCGCCCGCGCCCCGTGCACGACCGGCACCTGCTCCTGCGGCGCCCAGCGCAACCGCGGATCGACCACGAGATACGACGCCCATACGACGACCAGGGCGCCCAGCGCGACGACGGCGGCGCCGCCGAGCGCGCGCACCACCGCCCGGCGCCGGTTCCTCGCTCCCGGCGCCACATCGCTCGCGCCTCGTTCCCCGGCGCGCCACACCGACCAGGCCGCGAGCGCCAGCAGCACCGGAACCGCCGCCAGCGTGTTCATCTTGGTGGCCGACGCGGCGCCGGCGGCCAGCCCGGCGAGCGGCACGTACAGCCGCGGCCGGTGCCGGGCCCGCCACAGCAGCCACACCGAGGTCAGCAGGAATCCGGCGGCCGGTACGTCGAGCGTGGCGAGGGAGCCATGGGTGATGAGGTCGGGGGAGAAGGCGTACAGGGCCAGGGCCAGCAAACCGCCG
>JABFXD010000189.1 GCA_013361925.1 Streptomyces sp.
CCACCCGCCCCCACCTCTCCACCCCCGACAGTCGAGGGCACCTCCCGGCCCCAGTCCCTCCGACCCGGCGCCCACCGAGAAGCCGGTGGCTTCGCCTGGGCAACCCCCAAGGACTGGCGCAGGGATGTGAAGACGGGCGCGGAGGTGCACTACACCTCACCCGACGGCACCCAGGAACTCGCCGCGAAGTCCTCCCTAGCCCGAGGTGACCTGATGGACACCTGGAGGACCTCGGAACAGAACGCCCACCAGGGCCGGGACTACCGGAAGATCCGCTTGGAGGACACGGAGTTCCAGGGCCACCCGGCGGTGGTCTGGGAGTACACGTTCACGCTCAAGGGCGTCCCCTGGCACGCCCGCCTGCTCGGCTTCAACGCGGACGGCAAGTCGTACCAGGTGAACACGTGGTACCAGCCGCAGACGGAGACGCAGGCGCTCAAGACGTACGAGAAGGTCAAAAACAGCTTCACGGTGCTGTAGAGAATCCACAGCACCGTGAAACGAGCAGCACTCCGATGTGCCTCAACCCACCTTGATCTTGTCCTGCACGTCAGCTCCACCGACGACGTCCGAACGCCGGCCTCGCATCCGCTCCTTGACCACGGCGACACCCAGCACGAACGCCGCGACGAGCAACGACAGCAGCACGGTCGTACGCCCGCTGCTCGCCCCTTCCGTGTCGGTCAGCATGTAACCGAGCACGAAGACGATCAACCCGGCCGTGGCCCAGGTCAGATACGGGTACAGCCACATCTTCACGACCAGCTTCTCCGGCGCCTCGGCCTGGATGATCTTCCGCATCCGCAGCTGCGAGAAGCAGATGACCAGCCACACGAACAGAGCGACCGCACCGGAGGAGTTGACGAGGAAGAGGAAGATCGTGTCGGGGGAGAGGTAGTTGAAGAAGACGGCGACGAAACCGAAGAGCACGGACGCGAGAATCGCGGCCATCGGCACGCCCCGCGCGTTCGTGCGGGCGAACACCTTCGGCGCGTCCCCCCGCTCGCCGAGCGAGAAGGCCATGCGCGAGGCCGTGTAGAGCCCGGAGTTGAGACAGGACAGCACCGAGGTCAGCACGATGAAGTTCATGATCTGACCGGCGTGCGCGATCCCGAGGGAGTCGAGGGCGGCGACGTACGAGCCGGACTCCTTGATGGACGGGTCGTCCCACGGCAGCAGCGTCACGACGACGAAGATCGAGCCGAGGTAGAAGACGCCGATCCGCCAGATGATGCTGTTGGTCGACTTGGTCACCGCCCGCTGCGGGTTCTCGGACTCGCCGGCGGCCAGCGTGGCGATCTCGCTGCCCATGAAGGAGAAGACGACGAGCAGCACACCGGTGAGGATGGCGCCGGGCCCGTGGGGCAGGAAGCCACCGTGGTCGGTGAGGTTGGACAGGCCCGCCTTGTCGGCGTCGACCCCCGGCAGCACACCGAAGACCGCGAGCCCGCCGATGATGATGAACGCGCCGATGGCGACGACCTTGATCCCGGCGAACCAGAACTCGAACTCGCCGTAGGAGCCCACGGAGACCAGGTTGGTGGCGGTCAGCACCACCATCACGATGAGCGCCCACCCCCACTGCGGGACGGCGGGTATCCACCCTTCGAGGATCTTGGCACCGGCGGTGGCCTCCACCGCGAGCACGACGACCCAGAAGAACCAGTAGAGCCAGCCGATGGAGAAGCCGGCCCAGCGCCCGAGCGCCCGGTCGGCGTGCGCGGAGAAGGAGCCGGACGTGGGGTTCGCGGCGGACATCTCACCGAGCATCCGCATCACCAGCACCACGAGCGTGCCGACGAGCGCGTACGACAGGAGGATGCCGGGTCCCGCGGTGGCGATGCCGGAGCTGGAGCCGACGAACAGTCCGGCACCGATGACACCACCGATGGCGATCATGGACAGATGCCGGTTCTTGAGTCCGGCCTGGAGACCAGTCATACGGGAAGTTCCTTTGGTGCCAGGTGTGGGGGGCGATAAGGATCGACTCAATGAATCAGAGGCAAATAAATAAATGAACCTTCGAATCCAGATTGTTACTTGAGGTTTTCTTGAGCTTCCGTGGCTCAGGCCATTGTTTTCCTGGCCGACACCCGAGGCTGCTGCCCCGAAACAGCCGTGTCACACTCATCCCATGCGCGTGTATCTCGGCTCCGACCATGCGGGCTTCGAACTCAAGAACCACCTCGTCGAGTGGCTGAAGGCGGCCGGCCACGAGGCCGTCGACTGCGGCCCCCACATCTACGACGCCCAGGACGACTACCCGCCGTTCTGCCTCCGCGCCGCGGAGCGTACGGCGGCCGACCCCGACGCCCTCGGCATCGTGATCGGCGGCTCCGGCAACGGCGAGCAGATCGCGGCCAACAAGGTCAAGGGCGTACGCGCGGCTCTCGCCTGGAGCGAGGAGACGGCGTCGCTCGGCCGCCAGCACAACAACGCCAACGTCGTCGCGGTCGGCGCCCGGATGCACACCGAGGACGAGGCGACCAAGTTCGTCGAGACCTTCCTCGCCACGCCGTTCTCCGGTGACGAGCGCCACATCCGCCGCATCGACATGCTGGCCGACTACGAGACCACCGGCGACCTCCCGCCGATCCCGGCCCACCACCCGCAGCAGGGCTGACCGCCCCGGTCCGGGGGCTGGAAGGAACAGGCACCGTGCCAGAGGGGCACACGATCCACCGGTTGGCGGCCGACTACGCCGACCGCTTCTTTGGCACGGCGCCCCGAGTCACCAGCCCCCAGGGCAAGTTCTCCGACGCCGCCGCCCTGCTCGACGGCGCCGGACTCACCCGTACCGAAGCCCACGGCAAGCACCTCTTCCTGGGCTTCCGCGACACCGGCCGGGACACCGACTGGGTCCACATCCACCTCGGCCTGTTCGGAAAGGTGAACTTCGGCGACGCCCCCGCGCCGCCGCCCACGGACACCGTCCGGCTGAGGCTCGCGAACGCCACGTCGTACGTCGATCTGCGCGGCCCGACCACCTGCGCCCTCATCACGGACGCCGAGAAGCACGCGATACACGACCGCCTCGGCCCCGACCCGCTCCGCGAGGACGCCGACCCGCAGACGGCGTACCGGCGCATCTCCCGCAGCCGTACGACGATCGCCGCGCTCCTGATGGACCAGAAGGTCATCGCCGGCGTCGGCAACGTCTACCGCGCCGAGGTCCTCTTCCGGCACGGCATCGACCCGTACCGCGCGGGGAAGGATGTCACCGCGCGGGAGTGGGACGCGATCTGGCGGGATCTCGTCGACCTCATGCGCGAGGGCGTGCGCCACAACCGCATCGACACCGTCCGACCCGAGCACACCCCGGAGGCGATGGGCCGCCCGCCCCGCGTCGACGACCACGGCGGCGAGGTGTACGTCTACCGCCGGGCCACCATGCCCTGCCACATCTGTGGCGGCGAGATCCGCACCGCCGACCTCGCCGCCCGCAACCTCTTCTGGTGCCCGGGCTGCCAGACCCGTTAGGGCGGGCGTCAGAACCCGTGCGGCAGCCAGGGCGCGACGGCCGAGCCGAAGCCGACCGCCGCCTCCGACAGCGCCCCCTGCCGCAGCTCCCGCACCCGCCCCGCGCTGCCCAGTGCGGCGAGGCTCACCCCGCCGAGGTACGCGGCCCCCAACTCCCGTACGGACAGCGCCAGATCGGCCGCATCCTCGGTCCGCTCGCAGGACGCCCCCTTCGCGTCCCCGCTCAGCCGCCAACGCCCCGTGTTCCAGGGGCAGAAGTCGTCCTCGACCTCGAACACCACGTCCACCGGCGCCTGATAGGTCCGCGCCGCCAGCGCGGCCCCCACGTCCACCAGCCGTACGTGCAGCGAGTCCCGCAGCCGCGGCTCACAGCGCCGGATGTCGGAGACCAGCTGCTGCCAGACCTCGTCGACCGGCCGCCCCCGCGCATGCACCTTCGAGGTCAGGTCGATCCCGAACAGGAACCGCCACAACGCGCCATGCGCGGCCGGGTCCAGCGCCTGTACGTCCCGCAGCGCCACCGTCCCCTTGGGCCCGGCCGTGTCCCACTCCGGCTTCACATGGAAGCGGGCGTACCCGACGACCTCGCCGTCCCGCTCCGCGACCACGCACTGCAGCGGCGACGCCCCCTCCCGGCTGCCCTCGGGATCGAGCAGTCCGAGCCGCTCCCACCCGGGAATCCGCGCCACCATGCCCGGCCGTAGCGGCACCAGCCGCGCGTACACCGCCTCACACGCGTCGAGCACCTCGGCCGGCCGCGCGTACCGCACCCGTACGTCATCGGTACCGGGCGGGACGGACAGCCGTACCCGTGTCGTGTCGATCTCGGCGCTGACGTGGAACGTCGCCGGCGCGTACCCGAACCGCCCGTAGATCGCCGGCTCGCTCGCCGTCAGCACGGCGAGCGGCCAGCCCCATTCCCGTACGTCGTCCAGCTGGCGCCGCATCATCGAGCGCAGCACCCCGCGCCGCCGGTGCGTCGCCGCCACACTGACCATGGTCACGCCCGCGGCCGGCACCGAGGCGCCGCCCGGCACCGTCAGCCGGAAACTGAACGCCCCGGCCGTACCGACGCACACCTCCCCGTCCCAGGCGCCGATGGAACGGTCGAGCTCGGTCAGCCCGTTCCACAGCTCCCGTTCCTCGGCCGCCTCCGCGACCCCGCCGAAGGCCCGGATCAGGTTGTCGTACCACTCGTCCCATTCGTCCTGCCGCAGCACCCGCAGGTCGGTCGCGAAGTCAGAAGCCATGGACCATGCCTACCAGGGCATTGCGGGACGAGCCAGGGGATTTCTCCTTGGTGGCCGCAGGGTGGCTTTCCGTGAAGTTCACTGTGAAGTTGAACCTCGGACGGGGGACAAGTGGGACCTCCCGTGCCAAGCAGCTGGTCCGATGGATAGGGTCCCGAACTAATGGCAGCAGGACGAGAGCGGCGCGCGGAAGCCGATACGTTCACGGCCCGGTTGAAGATGCAGTGGCACCGGGCCCGCGTCGGCCTGCGCAGAAGCGCCGTCGACTACTTCCGCGGGGACGGCTCGGACTGGATCGCACTGGCCGGTCTGCTCCTCACGATCCCGCTGATCGCGGCCACCACGCTGATGAACTCGGTGTGGTGTTCACCGGCCGCGCTGGTCCTGCCGATCGTCGCCGGCGGGCTGCTGCTGCGCCCGGCGAGCCTGCTGGGTCTGTACGCGGCGGCGGCGACGGCGCTGATCGTGGAGTCGGTGCAGCTGGGCCCGTACACGGAAGGCCCCTCCCGGGTCACCCCCGGCATCGTGCTCGTGGTCGCCGCCTGCGGCTTCTTCGGCCTCCTCATCGCCCAGTTCCGCAGCCGGGTCGGCGTGCCCTGGCGGCGCGGCGGCACCATGCTCTTCGACCTGCGCGAACGCATCCGCGTCCAGAGCAAGCTCCCCAAACTCCCGCCCGGCTGGCACCGCGAGATGGCCCTGCGCCCGGCGGGCGGCCAGTCGTTCTCGGGCGACTTCGTGGTGGCGGCCCGCACGAACGGCGGCCGCACGATGGAGGTCGTCCTCACCGACGTCTCCGGCAAGGGCATGGACGCCGGTTCGCGCGCCCTGCTCCTCTCCGGCGCCTTCGGCGGCCTCCTGGGCTCCCTCCCCCCGCACGCGTTCCTCCCCGCCGCCAACGGCTACCTCCTCCGCCAGGACTGGGACGAGGGCTTCGCGACCTCCATCCACCTGGTCCTGGACCTGGACTCCGGCGACTACGAGCTCTACTCCGCGGGCCACCCCCCGGGCCTCCAACTCAGCGCGGGAAGCGGCCGCTGGGAGGAGAAGGCCGCGGAAGGCCCCCTCCTCGGCGTCTACGACGGCGCCCAGTTCGACCCCGTGAAGGGCTCGCTGCGCCCCGGCGACGTCCTGATGCTCTTCAC
>JABFXD010000525.1 GCA_013361925.1 Streptomyces sp.
GTGATGGTGCCGGAGGCCCGCAGGCCCTCCAGGGTGCCCTCGTAACAGACGGCGCCGCCCGCGACACCGGCGCCGGGGCCGAGGTCGACGACATGGTCGGCGATCGCGATCATCTCCGGCTTGTGCTCCACGACGAGCACGGTGTTGCCCTTGTCGCGCAGGCGCAGCAGCAGGTCGTTCATCCGCTGGATGTCATGCGGGTGCAGGCCCGCGGTCGGCTCGTCGAAGACGTAGGTGACGTCGGTGAGCGAGGAGCCGAGGTGGCGGATCATCTTCACGCGCTGCGCCTCGCCGCCCGACAGGGTGCCGGCGGGCCGGTCCAGGGCGAGATAGCCGAGGCCGATCTCGACGAACGAGTCAAGGGTGTGCTGGAGCGCGGTGAGCAGCGGGGCCACCGACGGCTCCTTGAGTCCGCGCGCCCAGTCGGCCAGGTCCCTGATCTCCATCGCGCAGGCGTCGGCGATGCTGATCCCCTCGATCTTCGAGGAGCGGGCGCCCTCGGTGAGCCGGGTGCCGTCGCAGTCGGGACAGCGGGCGAAGGTGACCGCGCGCTCCACGAAGGCCCGGATGTGCGGCTGCATCGCCTCGGGGTCCTTGGACAGCATCGACTTCTGGAGCTTGGGGATCAGCCCCTCGTAGGTGAGGTTGACGCCGTTGATCTTCACCTTGACGGGCTCGCGGTACAGGAAGTCGTGCCGCTCCTTCTTCGTGTACTTGCGGATCGGCTTGTCCGCGTCGAAGAAGCCGGACTCCCTGATGACCCGCACCACCCAGCCGTCCCCGGTGTAGGTGGGGATGGTGAACGGGTCCTCGTTCAGCGACTTGGAGTCGTCGAAGAGCTGGGCGAGGTCGATGTCGGTGACCGTGCCGCGGCCCTCGCAGCGGACGCACATGCCGCCCGTGCGGTTGAAGGTGACCTTCTCGGTCCTGGTCTTCTCACTGCCCCGGTCGACGGTGAGGCCGCCCTGCGCCGAGACCGAGGCGACGTTGAAGGAGTACGCGCTCGGCGGGCCGATGTGAGGGGTGCCGAGCCGGCTGAACAGGATGCGCAGCATGGCGTTGGCGTCGGTGGCGGTGCCGACGGTGGAGCGGGGGTCGGCGCCCATCCGGCTCTGGTCGACGCTGATCGCGGTCGTCAGACCGTCGAGGACGTCCACCTCGGGCCGCGCGAGCGTGGGCATGAACCCCTGCACGAAGGCGCTGTACGTCTCGTTGATCAGACGCTGCGACTCGGCGGCGATGGTGTCGAAGACGAGCGAGCTCTTGCCGGAACCGGACACCCCGGTGAACACCGTCAGCCGGCGCTTCGGGATCTCGATGCTGACGTCCTTGAGGTTGTTCTCGCGCGCCCCGTGCACGCGGATCAGATCGTGGCTGTCGGCGAGGTGCGGCGCGGCGGCCTGCGGATCCGTCTTCCTGGCCATGTGTGTCGTCTCTCCTCCGTCGGACCGGGGCGCTCGGCGGAGCCGAGGCGGCGTGGCTCTCAGGCTAGATCCGGACGCGGGGCCGGCGCTTCTCCATTCCTGACCGCCCGGACGGAAGGGCGCGTTCGGCTCGCAGAATATATCGGGAGCCGATATATTCAGTTCCATGGCATCGAGGAACATGACACAGGCGGCGTTCTTCGTCCTGACCGCCCTGGCCGACGAGCCGCGACACGGCTACGGCATCCTGCGCGAGGTCGAGGACCTGTCCGACGGCGCGGTGCAGCTGCGCGTCGGCACGCTGTACGGCGTACTGGACCGGCTCACCGCGGACGGACTGATCGTGCTGGACCGCGAAGAGGTGCAGCAGGGCCGGCTCCGGCGCTACTACCGCCTCACCGACGAGGGCATGCGGGCTCTCGACGCCGAGGCGGAGCGGATGGCGGCGGGCGCCAGCGCCGCCAAGCAGCGCATCGCCGAGGGCCGCAAGGCCGGCGGCACCCCGCCCGTCACCGGACCCGGACTCGCCGGAGGACTCGCATGACGACCCTGCTCGAAGCGCGCTACCGCACCGTGCTGCGCCTGCTCCCCGCCTACTACCGCCGGGACCGGGAGGAGGAGATGGTCGAGGTCTACCTCTGGGACGTCGACCAGGAGACCCAGGACCAGAGCAGGCCCACCCTCGGCGAGGTGGCGAGCATCGCCGCCCTCGCCGTACGCAGCCGACTGGCCACCGCCGGCGCCCCCCGGCGCTACGCCCTGCTCGGCTCGGCCGCCCGGAACTTCGCGCTGTACGCCGTTCTGCTCCAGGCGGCGGCGATCGTCTCCGACGAGGTCCTGCGGGTCACCTGGTCGGCCACCCGGGGCCCCCGTGAATGGGACGTCTTCCTGACCGGCTTCACCGGCAGCGGCCCGCTGCCGACCGTCGTCGCGATCGCCGGATGGGTGCTGCCGCTGCTGTGGACGGTCGGGTTCTTCGCCCTCGTCCATGACCGCCGGCGCCTGGCCCGCGCCGCCGTGCTGCTGGCCGCGCTGCCCTCGCTGTGGCCGCTGATCGAGCCGCTGGTGACCGAATGGCCGCTGTCCGCGCCCTACTTCGTCACCGCCAACGCGCTGTTCGCCTGGCTGCCGGCCCTCGCCCTGTGCGCCGCGTACCACCGCGACGCCCCGCCCGCCGTCCTGCCCGTCGGCACTCCCGGCCTCGCGTTCCTCGCCTGCTGTGTGGTCACCGGCGGTTCCGTCGCGCTCCTGCCCACCATGGCCGACCTCGCGTGGGCGCCCGCGACCTGCTTCGTCCTCGCGGCCCTCGGCTGGCTGCTGCTGCGCGCCCGGCGCGCGGAATCCGGTGCCGGAAGCGGCGCTCTGGCCCTCGCGTCGCTGGGCCTGCTGGTCCTCGCGGTCCGGACGGCGTCGCTGATCCTGTGGCTCGGCCTTCCGCTGCCCGCCGTCTACCTCGTCGGCGCGCTCGCCCAGGCGGGCGCACTCACCCTCCTCGTCGTGGCGCTGGCAGTGGTGGCCAGGCGCGACCTCGCCCCCCGCTGACGGGGCCGCGCCGCGCGCTCAGCTGTGGAACTTGACGTAGCCGTCGCGGTCCGGGTCCGACCCGCTCTTGGTGTAGGAGTGGACGTCGGCCCGGCTGCCGGCGGGCTTGAACAGGTAGATCGTGTCCTTGTCGTTGTTCCACATGAAGTTGCAGTTGTCGCGGTAGACGACGTTCTTCGCGTCCGAGTCGCTGCCGTTGCCGCCGCGCAGCTTCACGTAGTCGCCGGGCTGGAGGTAGTGGTTCGCGGTGAACTCGAAGTAGTTCCCGGCCGCGTCCTCGACCCAGTACCCCTTGAGGTTCACGGTCTTGGTCGAGGAGTAGTTCTTGATCGTCACGTACTCGTCTTTGGTGTTCCCGGTGGAACAGTTGTTGGAGTCGCTCCCGGGCGCGTCGTACTGGACCCCGCGGATCTTCAGCGCGGACGTGTACTCGGCGGCCTGCGCGGGCACCGCGGTGAGCGCTATGAGCGTGCCGGCGGCCGCGGCGGCGGCCGTGGTGGTGGCAAGGCGTATACGCATGACAAAGCCCCCCTGTGAAGGTTCAGTGAAGAAGAACCTGGAGCGTATACAACCTTCTTGTGCGATCACCGCCGGGTTCCCGAAATGTGACCACGTCAGTGCGGGTAGGCGCGCGGAGGCCGCTGCCGGGGCAGTGTGTCGTGGAACTCCGCGATGACGGAGTGGATCTGACGCATCAGCGCGGTGTTCTCGAGCCGGTCGAGGTAGAGATTGCGGCCGGCGAGGGCGACGGCGTCCACACAGAAGTACAGGGCCATCAGCGGATTGATGAACAGCTCGCTGTCCCGGGTGCGTTCGGTGAAGCACACGTCCCCGAAATCACCGCGTACGGCCGCGGCGACGGAGCCGTTGACGATGCTCGGATGGTCCGGGGTGCTTTCCTGGGCGTGGGCCACCGCGTCCAGGTACAGGGCGCCCTCCCGGCTCTCGCGGGGCAGCGAGAACGCGCCCAGGTAACCGCCCTCGCGCTCCAGCGCGGCCAAATTCTCCAGGACCAGGGAGTGGTTCACCCCGTGATGGGCGTCCACCCCGAACCCCAGGCAGGCCACGAGCCGTTCGGGTACGTCGTCCAGCCCGGCCACCGCCGCCAGGCTCGCCATGTCCTCCTCGGGGGTGCCGAGTCCGTGCTCGTCGCCGCGCAGAAGGATGTCGGTCCCGCCGTCCACCAGCACGATCGCGTCCACCGGACCCAGGTGGTCGAGGAGCGTGCGATAGGCGGCCCGCAGCGGACGCACCCCGGTGAGCGGGAAGGCGTACACCGTCGCGGGCAGACCCTGCCGGTCCAGCCAGCGGGCGAGGGTGCGCTCGGGGAAGTAGTCGCCGCGGGCGGCGGTGTCGGGGCGGACGGCGGCGACGTCCTGGTCCAGCCACACATCCAGATCCAGGCCGTAGAGGTCCGCGAACGACAGGTTGGCCAGGTGCACTTCCTTCCCGGCGGCCTGGAGGGCGAGCGCCAGGGGAAGGCCGGCGTAGACGTCGAAACCGCCGCCCGCGCCGGCGACGAGTATCCGCCGCGCGTCGCGCAGGCGGGTGAAGAAGGCGGGCTCTTGGAGGGAGAACACCGCAGGACGCTAACAGGCGATCTTTCGCTCATGCCGCGCGCGTAGGAGCGTCAGGCTTGTGGGAGCGCTCCCAACCGGTCAGGATGCTGCGATGACTTCGCCACCCGCGATCCGCCGCTACCACCCCGACGACCGGGCCGCCCTCGACGACATCTGCATCCGCACCGCGCACAACGGCCTGGACGCCAGGCCGGTCTACGCCGACCCCGGCATCCTCCCGGTGATCTTCGCGCAGCCCTACGCCGCGTTGGAGCCGGACCTCGCCTTCGTGCTCGACGACGGTCGAGGGCAGGCCGTCGGATACATCCTCGGTGTCGCCGACACCCCCCGTTTCGTCGCCGAGTTCCGCAGCAAGTGGCTCCCGCTGGTCGCCGACCGGTATCCGGAGGGCAGCGCCGCCCCCGGCGGTCCGGACGAGCTGATGATCCGGCTCCTGCACGACCCCGAGCGGATGATCGTCCCCGAACTCGCCCCGTACCCCGCCCACTTGCACATCGACCTGCTTCCCGAGTGGCAGGGGCGCGGCTACGGCCGGGAGTTGATGCGGACCTTGCTGCGCGCCCTCGCCGAGCGCGGGGTCCCGGCCGTCCACCTGGTGATGGCGACGGCCAACGTCCCCGCCCGCGCCTTCTACGACCGCCTCGGCTTCCGTGAGATCCCGGTACCGGACCCGGGGTCGATCGCCTGCCTCGGGCGTACGACGGGGGAACGCGAGCGGCTCTAGGCTCCGGCGTACTACGATGGCTGTCGAAGTTCGACAGTGATCGAATTCTTGACGCCGGATCGGAAATGGGGAGACGAGATGGCCAGGACCGTGCGATTCCATGAGGTCGGCGGACCCGAGGTACTGCGGCTGGAGGACGTGCCGGTGGGCGAACCCGGGCCCGGCGAACTACGCGTCCGCGTCGACGCGATCGGCCTCAACCGGGCCGAAGTCCTGTTCCGCGGCGGTCAGTACATCGAACCGGTCAAGGAGTTCCCCGCCCGGCTCGGCACCGAGGCCGCGGGTGTCGTCGAGGCCGTCGGCGCCGGGGTGACGGGGTTCGCGGCCGGCCAACCGGTCAGCGTGGTGCCCGCGTTCTCCATGAACGAGTACGGCGTCTACGCCGAGCGTGCCGTCGTCCCCGCCCGGGCCGTGCTCCACCGCCCCGAAGGGCTCGACGCCGTGGCGGGCGCGGCCGTGTGGATGCCGTACGTGACGGCCTACGGCGCGCTCGTCGAGGTCGCCGGGATGCGTGCCGGGGACACGGTCGTCCTGACCGCCGCCTCCAGCAGCGTCGGCCTCGCCGCGATCCAGGTCGCCCGCAGCGTCGGCGC
>JABFXD010000510.1 GCA_013361925.1 Streptomyces sp.
CCCTGGACGCCCTCCACGAACTGGCCCCGTACATCGTCCAGGTGACGGACGCCCTCCCCCGCTGGGTCCCCCCGGCACTGGCGGGCCTCCTGCTCCTCGCCCTGGGAGCGACGTACGAGCAACGCATCAGGGACGTACGACGGCTGCGGAACAAGCTGGGCAACCTCCACTGAGACGCCCTCAAGGGGCGCGGGGAACTGCGCGACCAGCCACAACGGTCCCGCAGTTCCCCACAGCCTGAATCGCTACGAAGGCATCTTGTCCCCGAGAAGCGCCAGGTTCTCGATCGCCGCAAGCCCGTACAGAGCCGTGTCGTTGGTGGAGATCCAGGCCGCCTCACTACCAGCGACCAGCGTCACCGGACCGCTCAGCTCCTCCGTCTTCCAGGGCGCCGACTCCTTGTACCCGTCGGAGTTGTAGAACTTCTCCCACGCCCGCTTGGCCAGCTTCTCGTCCCCGGTCTTCACGGCCGCGTACGCGTCGAGCCGTGAGTGCCCCTGGAACAGCAGCAGCGTCCCGAAGTTGGACCCGTACCGCGCCGCCTGCTCGGCCTTGGTGGCGTTGAAGTAGCGGCAGTAGTCGAAGTACGCCTCGTTGAACTTGGGCATGTCGACGAGGTCGATGAGTTCGGCGCACAGCTCGTTGAGGCCGAAGACGGCGGAGAGGTGCGAGACCCCTACCACCGGCGTCGCGGCGACCGCGAACTTGCCCGTGTCGAGGTCGTACAGGCCGCTGCCCTGGACGAACCCGTTGGGCTGTGCGGCGATGCCCTCCATCGTGGACAGCACGCGGGCCTTGGCCTTCTCCCACTTGGGGCCCTTGCGCTCCCACTCGGTCAGCCACGCCGAGACGAGCCCGCTCCAGTCCGTGCCGAAGCCGACCGACAGGGCGTGCCGGTCGGGGGTGTAGACGTCGGTGCGGACCTTGCGCAGCGGGTCGAGGACGAGGAACGTCTCGTCGGAGTCGACGTTGGCGTGCATGAGGTCGCCGACCCGCTCGTCCGCGGTGAGGAAGTAGTAGTAGCGCCGGTAGGTGGTGTTGGCGATGCGCTGCTGCTTGGCGCTGTCGGCGTAGTGCTGCACACCGTGCCGGGTGCCGAGGCCGGCCCACTTGCCGAGGTGGTAGACGTCCACCTCACCGGTGTGCCGGGTCATCGACTCGGCGAACCGGAAGATGTCCGCACGGCCGGAGCGGATGTACGCCATCCACAGCCAGATGTCGGGCGACAGCTCGGAGTTGTCCCAGGCGTAGCCACCGATGTCGTACCGCCACTGGTGCCTGACGGTGTCATAGGTGTGCATGATGTCGCCGTAGTCCCAGAAGCCGTACCAACGGCGCTGCTCCACCTGGTCCTTGTAGTAGGTGAAGAGGAAGTCGAGGTGGTCCTCGATCTTCGCCTTGGCGGCGGTGGAACGGTCGGGCTCGGAGTACAGGCCGGGTCCGAAGACCTTCGCCTTGATGAGCTGCTTGGGCGGCGCGGCCAGCTGCGGCAGCACCCGTACGGCCTCGACCTGTTCGGCGAGCTTCGCCGGGGTCGGGGTCGACTCGTTGGCCCAGAACAGCAGTTCCGAGGTACGGGCGATGCCGTACGGGGTGCCGAACTCGGGCTCGTAGTCCTCGTAGGTGATGTTGAGGCCTTCGAGCTGCTCGGCGAAGGTGTCCTGGCCCATGCCGTCGTGGTAGAAGCGCAGGTCCATGGGCTGGGCCTCGGGCGACCAGAGCCAGAGGGTGACCTCGGCCTCGTCGGTCTGGGCGTCGCGGATGTCGAGCTGGGCGGGGAACTTCTCCCAGAAGTCCCGCAGGCCGAAGGAGAGTCCGCCGCTGACACCGCCGACGTAGCCGAACCCGGAGGCCCGCTTGCCGCCGCCGGCGCCGATCCAGCCGTGGCCCTTCTTGGTGCGCTTGCGCAGGGTGAAGCCGTCGGCGGAGAGCTGGGAGAGGGTGTAGTCGCCCCACTCGGGGATGTACTGGAGGCGGGTGGTGACGCGCTGGTCCCAGGTGGACGGGTCGGGCAGCTTCTCGCCCGCGTACTGGGCGGCCTGGACGGCGGCTCCCGGGTCGCGGCGCAGGCCCGTGATGCCCTTGACGGCCTCGCGCAGCAGACCGGTGCCCTCGCCGCCGATGCGGATGTGGCGGTCGTAGGACTGGTCGCGCATCGGCACGGTGAAGCGGACGCCGATGCCGCGGATGAAGTCACCGCTGGCCTTGCCCGGCTCCTGGGTGCCGTCGAAGGTGATGGTGTGCACCATGCGGAAGGAGTCGGCGCCGGCGTAGAAGTACAGGCGGATGGAGAACGGCAGCCAACTCCGGTCGCCCTTGCGGTGCTTGCCGTCGATGCGGACGACCGCGCGGACCGGACCGTCCTGCTCGACGGTCACCTCCGAGATGGCCCCGTCGAAGCGCTCGGTCTTGACCGCGCCCTGGTCCTCGTCCTCGATCTCGGGCTGGCGGATCAGCACGAGCTTGCCGTTCTTGGCGATCTCGGTGGAGCCGCGGGTGACGGACTTGATCAGCGTGGCACCGGACTTGCCGATCTTCGCGGTGATGACACCGGTGGAGACGGTGATCGTGCCGCCGCCCTGGTCGACGGTGACCTTCTTGTCGGGCACGGTGGCCTCGCCCGCGGCCAGCGTGAGCTTGCCGTTGCCCGAACTCACCGCGTGGGCGGTCCACTTGAGGGATCCGTCCGGCCAGTAGGCGAGGGGCCAGGACTGCACGGGTACGGACTTGCCGTCGGCGTCCGTCAGCGCGAAGGTCTGGTCCTCCTGGTAGACGCCCTTGGGCCAGGGCACACCGAGGGTGGAGCCGGGGGCGGCGCCGAGTCCGCCGTCCTCCAGCCAGTCCAGGGTCACGGGATCGGCGTCGGTCTCGGCGGCTCTGGGCGCGGCCTGCGCGTCCTTCGCTCCTAGCGCCCAGCTGAACTGCGCGGCGGCGCCGGCGACGGCGGCTGCCTTGAGGAGGGACCTGCGGGGGATGGGAGACATGGTCATTCCTTTCCATGTGCGACTGTGCGGCTGGTCAGGGGCATGACAGAGAGAGGTACGGCGCCCGGGGCGCCGACCTTGTGGTGCGAGGACACCGCCCGTCAGCGGTTGCGGTACCGCTCCTCGACGGCGACGGCGGCCGCCGCGACGGCTCCCAGGACGGGAACCGCCAGCGGCGCGACGAACATGGCGGACAGGGCGACCACGCCAAGACCGCAGACGACCAGGAAGGACCCGGCGGGATCGAGCACGGTCCGCCGCCCGGCAGCGGCGAGCAGCGCCCGCCAGCTGTCCCCGGGCGCCCAGACAGCGGCCGCCCGCAGCAGGGCCACGACGGCTCCGATCAGCGCGAAGATGCCGACGGCCCCGACGAGCGGCCCACCGGGCAGCCCGGACCGCGCGGCCAGGACGTCCACCCAGACCACGGCGGCGACGGCCCACCCGGCGACCCCGACGACCCAGCCACCGCGCAGGGCCGTACGGAAGTCCGTGAGGAACTCCCCCCAGCCGCCGCTCTCGTGACCGGTACGGCGTCGAAGGTGCCGGGCGCCGGCGGCGAAGGCCGCGGGGTAGGTGACGACTCCGAGCGAGGCCACCGCGATCCACACCCCGGTGAGCAGACACTCGGCGAACACGGCGAACCGCTCGCCCCCGAGGAAGGACAGCCTGCGGGCCTTCACACGCGCTTGGGCCATGGGAACAACCGCCTCACTTCAGTCCGGACGTCGCCATGCCGTCGATGAGATACCGCTGGAAGGCCATGAAGAAGGCGATGACGGGCACGAGTGCCACCAGCGACATCGCGATCATGCTGCCGTAGTTGGAGATGCCCTCCTGGTCGCGGAACATCATCAGGCCGAGCGAGACGGTGTACTTGTCCGGGGTGTTGAGGTAGATCAACGGCCCCATGAAGTCGTTCCAGGCGTTGATGAAGGTGAAGATGGCGCTGGTGATGAGGGCCGGGCGGGTCAGCGGCAGCACGATGGACCAGTAGGTCCTGAAGTGCCCGCAGCCGTCCAGCTTGGCGGCCTCGTCCAGCTCCTTGGGGAGCCCGCGCATGAACTGCACCATGAGGAAGACGAAGAACGCCTCCGTGGCCAGGAACTTGCCCGCGACGAGCGGCACCAGGGTGTCGGTGAGCTCCAGCTTGCGGAACATCACGTACTGCGGGATGAGCAGCACGTGATACGGCAGCAGCAGCGTGCCGATCATCATCGTGAACAGCAGGTTCCGCCCCGCGAACCGGATCTTGGCGAAGGCGTACGCGGTCAGCGAGCTGGACAGCACGACTCCGGCCACGGCCAGTCCGGCGTACAGCAGGGAGTTGGTGAAGAAGGTGCCGATGGAGATGCCGGAGATACCGTCGGCGAGCCCCGAGAAGTTCTCCCAGACCGGCTTGGTCGGCAGCAGGTCGATGCTGGCGATGATGTCCTTGCTCGGCTTGAACGAGGCGCCGAGCACCCAGATCACCGGGTAGAGGACGACCGCGAGGACCGCGAGCGACCCCACATGCCAGGCGATCGAACCGAAGCGCCGCCGCTCGCTCGGGGTGTGGACGACGGGACTGCTGGTGGCGCTGGTCACTTGGCGGCCTCCTCGTAGTGCACCCACTTCTTCTGCGACCAGAACAGGACCGCCGTGACGAGCGCCACCGCGACCACCAGCGTCCAGGCCATCGCGGAGGCGAAGCCCATCTGGGCCTCCTTGAAGCCCTTCTGGTAGAGGTAACAGGTGTAGACGAGGGTGGCGTCGGCGGGCCCGCACTGGGTGTTGGAGACGACGTACGCGGACCCGAACACCTGGAACGCGTGGATCGACTCCAACAGCACGTTGAAGAACAGCACGGGGGAAATCATCGGCAGGGTGATGTTCCAGAACCGGCGCAGGGGCCCGGCTCCGTCCATCTCGGCGGCCTCGTACAGCTCCTGCGGAACCTGCTTGAGACCGGCCAGGAAGATGACCATCGGCGCGCCGAACTGCCAGATACTCAGCGCCACCAGGGCGTAGATGACGTAGTCGGGGTTGCCGATCCAGCCGCCGACGTCGAGTCCGAAGACCTTCTGGGTACGGTCCACGATCGCGTCGTCCGAGAACAGCGCCCGCCACACGAAGCCGACGGAGACGCTGGCGCCGATGAGCGAGGGCATGTAGAACGCGGCCCGGTACAGCCCCTGTCCGCGCCGCTTCTGTGCGAGCAGCAGCGCGACACCGAGCGCGAGCAGCAGCTTCAGCGGGGTGGCCACGACGACGTACTTCAGTGTGACCTCGACCGACTTCTGCCAGCGCGGGTCCTGGAACATCGTCCTGAAGTTGTCCAGCCCCACCCACTCGGGCGGCGTGAACAGGTTGTACCGGGTGAACGCGTAGTACAGCGACGCGATCATCGGCCCCGCCGTGAGCACCAGGAACCCGGCGATCCACGGCGACATGAAGAGATAGCCGGCGATGTTCTCGCGGCGCCGCCCGCGCCGCCCGGCGGCAGGAGCGGCGGACCGCTTCTTCGCCGGGCGCACGGGCGCTTCCTTGACGAGCGTCATGGTGGTACGTCCCCTCAGCCCGCGAACGCGGCCTTGGCCTCGCTGAACAGCGCCTTGGCGGCGTCGGCCGGCTTGGTCTTGCCCTGGGAGACCTCACCGCCGATGCGCAGGAACGCCGCCTCGACGACATCGGCCCCGGACGGGTGCGGGGTGATCTTCCCCAGCACGCCGGCCTTGGCGACCTCTTCCTCGTACGCCTTGACGCCCTTGTTCTGGTCGTCGGTGGGCACGAACGCGTCGTACTGCTCCGTCGTGGAGAGGATGCCGCGGTCGTAGCCCATGATCTTGCCGACCTCGGGGTCGTGGACCATGAAGCTGATGAACTGGGCG
>JABFXD010000002.1 GCA_013361925.1 Streptomyces sp.
AAGCCGTACTGGGCGACGGTCAGCGGCGACGGCAAGAGCTGCGTCATCTCGGAGAGCGGCGCCGACCAGGTCACGGCGATCGACTTCGCCACCGGCCAGAAGACGGTCTCCGTCCCGGTCGGCGACCACCCCCAGCGGGTACGGCTCGGCCATGTCGCGGCGAACTGGACGAGCCCGGCCTCCTGAGGTTCAACCCGCCAGTCGTTCGACGGCCTTCACCGCCGTGTCCGCCCCGTCCTCGGCCGCCATGAGCCGCGCGGCGCTCGCGGCGGCACGGCTGTAGGTCTGCCCCCGTACAACGCGGCCGAGCGCTTCGGCGAGCGTCTCGGCCGTGAGCGACCGGAAGGGAATCGGACCGGGCGCGGCACCGAGGGCCGCCAGCCGCCCCGCCCAGAACGGCTGGTCCGCCGTGACCGGCACCGGTACTGCGGGCACCCCGGCCCGCAGCGCCGCGGCCGAGGTGCCCGCACCGGCGTGGTGGACGACCGCGGCGACGCGCGGGAACAGCAGTTCGTGCGGTACGTCCCCGATGGTCAGGACGTCGTCCCCGTCGGCCGCGAGCCCGGCGGCGCCCGTCTGGAGGATCCCGCGCAGGCCGGCCCGCCGCAGCGCCCTCACGGCGAGCTCACTCAGCCGCTCCCCCTGTCCCGCCGCCATGCTGCCGAAGCCGATGAACACCGGTCGCGGTCCGGCGGCGAGGAAGTCCTCCAGTTCGGCGGGCAGCCGCCGCGCTTCATCGACGTACGGCCACCAGGTCCCGACGACGTCCAGGCCCGGCCGCCAGTCGGCGGGGCGTGGCAGCAGCACCGTGCTGAAACCGTGCAGGACCGGCCACCCCTCCCGCTCCTGCCGGCGCCGCGTCGCGTGGGGTGTGAGCGGGGACAGGTCCAGGCCGCGACGGAGGTCCGCGACCGCCCCGGCATACAACCGGTCGGCCATGCGGAGCGCGAAGCGGCCGGCCGTGCGGTTGCCGAGCCGGCCCAGTGAGCGGGCTCCGGTGATCACCGGCGGGAAGTCGCCGGTCGGGGCGGCGGGTACGACATAGGCGCCCATGGTCGGTGTTCCGGTGGCCTCGGCCAGGTGCCGGCCGAGGGGTGCCGTGGTCGTCGACAGCAGGAGCAGGTCCGCGGACGATGCCGGTAGGTCCACGAAAGCCCGGCCGAGCTCCGTGACGTACTCGGCAGCGGCACGCAGCAGTTGACGCTCTCCTCCCCTGGCACCCGGAAGCCCGTGGAACTCCAGTCCCGCCTCCTTCACCAGGGCGGCGAAGCCGTCCGGGGCAGCGAGGGTCACCTCGTGTCCGGCCCGGCGCAGTGCGGCGCCCAGGCCCGTGTAGGGGGCGACGTCGCCGCGTGATCCGGCGGCGGCGATCAGGATCCTCATTCTTCGTCCTCCGGGGAGCCGGTGCGGGCCGCGTTGGCGTGGACGGCCTTGGCCAAGTAGGCGGCGAGGCCGGTCCGTTGCTGCGACGGGGGGACGACGAGGGCGAAGGCGCGCGGGTCGGCCGCGACGTCGTCCGCGATCCGCCGGTGCATGGCGGGCGGACAGGTGGTGAACCAGCGGGTGATGTGCCGGCGGTGCTCCTCGGCGAGGCCCATGGCCGCCACCCCGTCGCTCGGTTCCCCGGCGTCGAAGGCGGCGAGCAGCCGTTCGCGCCACTCCGCGGCCTCGCCCATCGCACGCCGCCAGTCCTCCTTGGTGAGGGCGGCGGCCCGCGCCATGGCCTCGCGATGTCCCGGCGAGTCGGCCCATCTCACCTGCCGTTCGGTGGCGTAGCTGAGGTCGAAGCCGATCTCGCCGAAGACCTCGAAGCGTTCCTGCGGGGTGAGCGTCACGCCGGTCTGCTGGACCTCGATGGCCCGTTCGGCGACCTCGGAGAGCCGCTGGAGCCGCTCGATCTCCTCGCTCAACTGCCGTTGCCGGTCCCGGAGATGGTCCAGGACGTTCGCCTGCGGGTCCTTGAGGATGGTGCCGATCTCGTCGAGGGAGAAGCCGAGCTCGCGGTAGAAGAGGATCTGCTGGAGCCGGGCCAGGTCCGTCTCGTCGTAGAGGCGGTATCCGGCCCGGGTGCGGGTGCCGGGCGTGAGCAGGCCGGTCCGGTCGTAGTGATGGAGCGTGCGCACCGTCACTCCGGCCCAGGACGCGACCTGCCGCACGGAGTAGCTCATTCACCTGCCCTTTCGTCGGGGTCCAGCCTCAACCCTGACGTAAGGAGAGGGTCAAGCCGGCTCAGCTGAACTTCGACGCCATCCAAGTCGCCAGTTCGGACTTGGCCGCACTGAGCACGGACGCCGAGGGCGAGGTGGCCCCGTTGGTGACGAGGGCGTAGTGCAGGGTGCCGGAGTCCGTGTCGGTGAGGAGGAGGCGGCGGCTGCCGGTGCCGCCCGGCTCGGCGGCCGTGCCGACGGGGGTCGAGGACGTGTAGGCGGGCGGGGCGTAGGCCGTCCCCAGGTCGGAGACGACCGTGGTGGTCGCCGTCGGGAACGAGGCGGGCAGATGGAGTTCCGTGGGAGTCGTGCCGCTGCCCGAGCGCCACACCAGCAGCCCGTACTGTCCGGAGCCGACCAGTGAGGACACGTTCGGCAGCGAGCTCGGCACCGGGTTCCAGGTCAGGGTGGTGGAGCCGTCACGGGAGCGGTCCTCGTAGGTGAAGGCGAGGGTGCTGCCCGAGGTCGCGCTCGGGTACAGGCGGTCGAGGAGCCTGGCGTCCTGACGGAGCGTCACCACACCGTTGGCGTCGAGGCGTACGGCCGACAGGTCCTCGTCGTTCCAGGCGTCCCCGCTGGTCTGCACCTTGTCGGGGTTGCCGTTCATGAGCTCGCTGTGGCGGCCGTTGTAGATGTCCCACTGCCACTGCGAACCGGACAGCACCGGGCCCGAACCGGCGGGCGAGGTCCACCAGTTGGCGCCCTTCACCCGGGAGTCGAGGGCCTGGTACATCGCCTTGAGGACGGTCGGCGCCTTTCCGGCGGTGGAGCCGTTCAGGGGGTGGCCGAACTCGCTGACGACGGCCGTGGTGCCGAGCGCCGAGGCGCGGTCGCGGACGGTGCCGAAGTCGGTGACGTACTGGCCGTCGGAGGCGTTGCCCCACATCAGGATGCCGGAGATGGCCTTCTGGTCGTAGAAGTGGGTGTTGAAGACGTACCGGGAGCCGATGCTGCCCGCGTCGAGGAGGCCGCCCTCCTCCTTGCTGACGTTGCCGTTCCAGAAGAGGTTGGGCTCGACGAGGGCGGGCTTGTCCTGCCAGCCCGCCGCGTCCATGCGGGCCCGGAACTTCACGTAGAAGGGCCACAGCACGTTCTGTTCCCAGGTGCGGCTGGCCTGGCCGGAGTCATAGGTGCCGGCGTACGGCTCGTTGTAGGGGTCGAAGCCGAGGACGCCGGCGAACTCCTCGGTGGAGACGTTCTGTTTGATGTGCGCCATGACCTTCTGGGCCGTGGCGAGGAAGGCGTCCTGGAGGCCGTGGGCGTTGTGCCAGAAGTCGTACTGGCCGGCCTTCACCGCGCCGTTCTGGGTGATGTTCTGGCCCCACATGAAGCAGATCCCGCAGGACTCGTCCGGGTAATTGCCCAGGTCCACGGCCCACTTGGGGGCGCCGTCGCCGGTGTACCAGCTGTCGTCGTCGAAGAGGTACCGGGAGTACAGGTCCTGGTGGAAGTCGGGGTAGACGCGGATGCCCGCGTCCAGGAAGGCGCGCATCTGGGCGGTGGCGGCGGTCAGATACGCGGTGTCGACCTGGCCCTGCACCGGTTCGGCGTAGGCCCAGGAGAGCAGGAAGCGGACGGAGTTGCCGCCGCCGAGGGCGCGCAGGGCCTTCGCCGACTTCTGGGCGTCGGCGACGGAGGCGAAGGGCAGACCGTGGTTCTCGGCGAGCTTGGTCTCGCCGGAGACGTTGTAGCCGCGCAGCACGACCTCACGGCCGTGTCCGTCGATGAAGCGACCGCCGGACACCGTGAGCGCCGTGCCGTCGAAGGAGAGGGAGTCGGGGACGGTGGCCGCGGTGGCGGGCGGGGAGCCCGCCACCGTCAGGAAACCGCAGAGTCCGCAGAGGACAACCAGAACAACCAGCAGACGGGCCCGGATATTCGGCATGTTCACTACAGTCCGGGGTGATCAGGACACCGTCAATACCTTCTGACTCATGAGTAAGTCTCAGGTTTTCCGGACCCTTTGGCCTCACTAACCCCTTCGGCCCGTTACGTTCAGCAGGTACTCCTTGCGGTTGAGCGGGTTGTGATCGGTGCGCGGGCGCTCGGGGACGTCCTCGCCGCCCGCGACCGGTGCGTAGTCCTCGAAGGCGCTCTCCCACTCGGCCTCGCCCCGGGTCAGTCCGGGCAGCCGCTGTTCGAGGCCGTGCACCCGGGCGGCCGGGACCACGCCTTCCAGCACACAGAGCGCGCCCCGGGTCTCGGTCGTCTCCGGCACCGCCCGCGCCGCGGAGAGCGCCGGCAGCAGCGCGCCCAGCGTGTCCGCCGGTGCTTCCAGGCGGAAGCGGTGCATCGGCTCGTACACCCGGGTGCCCGCCCGGCGCAGCGCCTCGGCGAGGACCAGCGGGGTCAGGCCGCGGAAGTCGGCGCCGGTGGTGGACATGCTCTTGTCGAAGCCCTGGTGGGCGTGGCTCTGCCGGGGCCAGTAGCCGGAGTGGGTCATGGTGACGGCGCAGTCGGCGACCTGCCAGCCGTGCAGCCCCTGGGTGAGGGTCTCGCGGACGGTGTCCTCGACGGCCCGGAAGAAGGCGTACGGCATCGCGCCCAGCTCCACCTCCAGACCGAAGGTGACGCCGCTGCCGGGCGGGGCCGGGTCGACGCGCAGGCCGACCGTGGCGAGGAACGGGTTCGCGTCCTTCTTGATGAACTCGGCGGCGGCCCCCGTCCCCAGGGGGCGTTCGACGCACAGCGGTGTGGTCTCCCGGAAGCCGACGGCGAGTCCGAACTCCTCGGCGAGGGTGGCCTCGATGACCTCCTTCTGGACCTCGCCGTAGAGGGAGACGGAGAGTTCCTGCCGTACCTCGTCGTGGCGCAGGTCGATCAGCGGGTCCTGCTCGGCGAGCTGGGTGAGGGCCAGGTGCAGCGCCCCGCGGTCGGTGGCGGGGCCGGGGACTACGACGGTCTCCAGGGTGGGTGGGGAGAAGAAGTGGCCGTGCCGCTTGCGGGGTTCGCCGATCGTGTCGCCGATGCGGATGTTCCCCAGCCCCCACAGCCGCGCGATCCGACCCGCCGGGACGGCGTCCGCGCGCAGGTCCGTGCCGCGGTCGAAGACGCTGACGGCGGTGACTCTGCCCTCCTCCCGTCCGGGACCGAAGGGGACGCGGTCACGGGTGCGCAGAGTCCCGGAGAACATCCGGGCGTACGCGACCTTCTCCCCCGCCGGCCCCCTCTCCACCTTGAACACGCTGCCGGAGACGGGCCCTTCGGGATCACCGTCGGCGGCGGGCAGCAACTCCTTGATCCCGGCGATCAGTTCGGGCACGCCCGCACCGGTGACGGCGGAGCCGAAGTACACGGGGTGGGCGAGGGCCTGCCGGGTCTGGGCGACGAGAGCCGCCCGCACACGATCGTCCGCGAGGGACCCGTCGACGTACGCGGCGAGCAGCTCGTCGTCATGGTCGGCGAGGACATCGGGTGCCACCGCACGCGGCACGAACCGCGCCTCGCGCGTGCCGAGTCCGACGGCACGCCCCATCGGCACGACCGCGGGCGTGAGCCGCTCGGCGAGGGCGTCGAGGACACCCTCGTACCGTGCCCCGCGTCGGTCGATCTTGTTGACGAAGATCAGCGTGGGGATGCGCAGCCGCTGAAGCGTCCGCATCAGCACACGCGTCTGCGCCTGCACGCCCTCGACGGCCGAGACG
>JABFXD010000117.1 GCA_013361925.1 Streptomyces sp.
GGCTCACGGAGACCCTGCTACGGGCGTTCGCGGCGCAGGGCTGAGCCGATAGCCGGAGGGCGCTCGCGGGCCGGGGCTGAGCCGGGTGGCCGGAGGGCACTCGCGGGCCAGGGCTGAGCCGGGTGGCCGCAGTACGCTCGCGCCCCAGGGCTGAGCCGGGTTGCCGGAGGGCGTTCGCGGCGCAGGGCTGAGCCCATTGCCGCAGGGCGCTCGCGGGCCGGGGCTGAGCCGGGTGGCCGGAGGGCACTCGCGGGCCAGGGCTGAGCCGGGTGGCCGCAGTACGCTCGCGCCCCAGGGCTGAGCCGGGTTGCCGGAGGGCATTCGCGGCGCAGGGCTGAGCCGATTGCCGCAGGGCACTCGTGGCCCAGGGCTGAGCCGAGTGACGGAGGGAGCTCGCGCCCCAGGCCTGAGCCGGGTGGCCGCAGTACGCTCGCGCCCCAGGGCTGAGCCGAGTGACGGAGGGCACTCGCGGCCCGGGGCTGAGCCGAGTGGCCGCAGTACGTTCGCGACCCAGGGCTGAGCCGAGTGACGGAGGGCACTCGCGGCCCGGGGCTGAGCCGAGTGGCCGCAGTACGCTCGCGACCCAGGGCTGAGCCGGGTTGTCGGAGGGCGTTCGCGGGCCGGGGCTGTGCCGGTTGTCGCGGTGCGAGGGGGCGATCCGGGCGGGCCGGTCACACGGTGTCCGTCGCCCGCCTCGACGCCTGCGGTCTCACCGGCTCGCCCAGCACCCGACTCGCCAGCTCCGTCGCCAACTCGGGGAGGGAGTCCTGGAGTTGGGCTCGCGCGGTGGTCAGGTCGGCGTCGATGCGGGTGGCCGCCCGGGCCAGGAGTTCGTCCCGTTCGCGGAGGCCCTCGGCGCGGGCCGCGGCGATGAGCGCGGCGCCCTCCGCCTCGGCCCCCTGACGGGTGCGGGCCGCGTCATGGCGGGCGTCGGCGAGTTCGGCCTCCGCCTCGGCGCGCTTCTCCTCGGCGAGCGCCCGGAGCCGCTCGGCCTGCGCGGCGACTCCTTCCGTGGCCTGCTCGCGCGCCGCCAGGACCCGGTTCATCCGGCGCAGCAGCGGAACCAGACTGAGGAAGCAGACGGCGAACAGCACCGCCCCGACCGCCAGGTCCTGGACCTGGGGGTTCAGCGGTCCGATCTCCACCGGAACGAGGTCCATACCGCCGCCTCCTTGCCTTGCCGTCCCGTCAGTCGCCGTGGTCGTAGACGGTGACGGCGATCCCCCGTCGGACCAGCCGCTCGATGATCAGCGGTTCGACGCGGGACCACTTGCCCCCGGCCAATCCGCACCCTATCCGGGGCATGTGGACCGAGGCGCCGAGTTCCACGGCCCTGTCGGCGAGCCGTCCCAGCGCCGTGTCGATCGCCTCGTACCGGACGGGGACGCCCTTGCTGCCCGTGCGGATGCCGCGCTGGCCGACCAGGTTGGCCACCCACACATACGGCTCGACCTGGATGAACTGGGCCGCGCCCAGCCCGAAGTCGTTCCCGGCCCTGCCGCGGTGCCAGGCGCGGTACGCGGCCTCCGGCTCGGGCCAGCGGCGCGAGAGAGCCAGCACGAAGCCCTTTCCCCATCCCCCGATGTCGTTGCAGACATGGGCGATCACCTTGACGCCCTTCACCGACGGAACGGTGGCGTCACCCCGGACGTAAGTGATCTCCGACATGACGCCACCGTAGAGGCCGCCACTGACAACGGCCCCCGAATTACCTCGTGAACTCGGTCAGCTCCCGGTCCGCCGTCCGCGCCACCCGGCGCCGCACCGCGAACCAGCCGCCCACCAGCATCGCCGCGATCACCGGGATCAGCAGCAGGGTCTTGCGGCCCACCTCGGGGTCGTTCGCCATCATGCCGAGGCAGGCCAGCAGGAAGACGATCGTGGTGATCTCCGTGACCGGGCTGAACGGGAGGCGGAAGGTGGGGCGGGTGACCAGGCCGGCCCGCGCGCGGCGGACGAAGACCAGATGGCAGACCATGATGATCACCCAGGTGCTGATGATGCCGAGGGAGGCGACGTTCAGCACGATCTCGAAGGCCTGGCTGGGCATGAGGTAGTTGAGGCCGACGCCGAGCACGCACACCGCGCAGGTGAGCAGGATGCCGCCGTAGGGGACCTGGCTGCGGTTCATGCGGGCGGTGAACCTCGGGGCCGAGCCGGCCGTCGCCATGGAGCGCAGGATGCGGCCCGTGGAGTACAGGCCGGAGTTCAGCGACGACATCGCCGCCGTCAGGACCACCAGGTTCATCACGTCACCGGCGCCCTCGACGCCGATCTTCGACAGGACCGTGACGAAGGGGCTCTCGTCGGCCGAGTAGACCGAGCCGGGGAGGAGGAGGGCGAGAAGGACGACCGAGCCGACGTAGAACAGCCCCACCCGCCACATGATCGAGTTCACCGCGCGCGGGACGACCTTCTCCGGCTCGGCGGTCTCGCCCGCGGCGACGCCGACCAGCTCCAGGGCGGCGTACGCGAAGATCACGCCCTGCATGACGAGGACCACGGGCATGAGGCCGTGCGGGAAGACGCCGCCGTTGTCGGTGATGACGCTCGGGCCGGGGGTCGTGCCGCCCACCTGGTGCTGGGTGGCCAGCAGGAAGATGCCGACGAGCATGAAGCCGACCAGGGTGGCGACCTTGATGATGGCGAACCAGAACTCCATCTCGCCGAAGATCTTCACCGAGATCAGGTTCACGGCGAGGACGACGGCCAGCGCGATGAGCGCCAGCGTCCACTGCGGGATGTCGGTGAACAGGCTCCAGTAGTGCGTGTAGAGCGCGATCGCGGTGATGTCGGCGATGCCGGTGGTCGACCAGTTCAGGAAGTACATCCAGCCGGCGACGTACGCGCCCTTCTCGCCGAGGAACTCGCGCGCGTACGACACGAAGGAACCGGAGGACGGGCGGTAGAGGACGAGCTCGCCGAGCGCCCGGACCACGAAGAAGGCGAAGATGCCGCAGACCAGGTAGGCGATCGCGAGCGCCGGGCCGGCGTTGTGGAGGCGTCCTCCGGCGCCGAGGAAGAGGCCGGTGCCGATCGCGCCGCCGATGGCGATCATGTTGACGTGGCGGGCCTTGAGGTCCTTGCTGTAGCCGGCGTCACCCGCGTCCGCGGGCGTCCGGGCCACCTCGGTGGCTGTTGCCGTGTCCACGGCGTCCTTGCTCACAGGGGGTACCACTCTCTGGTGCGGGGGCGCCCGGGCGGATCGCGCGCGGGTGTCCTGACGTACGTATGGCCTGTGCCCTCGGTGGAGGCACAGACCAAGGGGCCACCTTCCCCCGAACCTCGCGCCTCACGCGGTGGCGGAGCTCACACCGCGGGACATGTCACATGATCGGCAGGGGGTGCCCACGAGGTTTCACAGCACTGGTGAGACAGCGATACTGCTGCACATGACGACCGACACCGCCGACACCGAGAAGCCGACCCTCACCGTCGATGAGCTGGCCGCTCAGGCGGGCGTCACCGTGCGCACGGTCCGCTTCTACAGCACCAAGGGTCTGCTGCCGCCGCCGGTGATCGGTCCGCGCCGGGTGGGGCACTACGGCAGGGACCATCTGGCGCGCCTGGAACTCATCGAGGAGCTCCAGCACCAGGGGATGACGCTGGCCGCGATCGAGCGGTATCTGCGGCAGCTGCCGCCCGATCTGAGCGCGCACGATCTCGCGATCCACCGCGCGGTCGTCGCCTCCTGGGCGCCGGACACCACCGAGACGGCCGAGCGGCGGGAGCTGGAGCGGCGGGCGGGGCGGCCACTGGCCGACGACGACGTCCAGCGGCTCGCGGCGATGGGCGTCGTACAGCCCGACGGGGAGGACTTCCGCTTCGACTCGGGGCTGCTGCGGCTCGGCGTGCGGCTGCTCGACGTACCGCTGTCCCAGGAGTCGATCCTGGCCGCGCGGAACGTGCTCGTGGAGCACGCGCGCGTGGCGGCGCACGAGCTGGCGGAGCTGTTCCGCGGCGAGGTGTCCGAGCGGGACACCGAGGACGTGCGGTCGCTGTCGGCCCATATGCACCCGATCGTGGTGCAGGCCCTGCTCACGACGTTCCAGCGGTCGTTGCGGGAGGAGTTGAGCGGGTGGGTGGAGCGGTCAGAGGTGGGCGGAGCCTCCTGACCCGTTGGCTGTCTGGCCGGTCAGGAAGCCGCCGTCGGCGCCGCTCGGCGGTGGCGGTGCGGACCATGGTGGGTGTGATGGCGGTGACGCTGATGGCGTACGGCGCGAGTGCGGCGGCGAGGGCACGGGTGAAGCCGATCAGCCCCATCGTCCGCTAGCCGCGGCCGGCACAGCTCTGCCGATCCCCGTCCGGCGTCACGCCGACAGCGTGCGGGACAGTGCTCTGGCCGCCGCGCAGACTCTCTCCCCGACCCGCTCCATGTCCAGCCGTCTCGTCCAGCCGGTCACCGAGATCGCGGCGATCGGGCGTGATCCCCGGCCCTGGGCGTAGATCGGGGCGGCGACCGCCGAGACGCCGATCTCGGCCTCCTCCAGGTTGACGCCGTAGCCGCGGGCGCGGGTGAGGGCCAGGTCACGGGCGAGCTGACCGGGCAGGACGAGGGTGCGGGGCGTGAGACGGAGCAGGGTGCGGTGTGGTGGCCGGGGATCCTGGGCGAGGAACACCTTTCCCGTGGCCGTGCAGTGGGCGGGCAGCCGGCCGCCGGTGCGGGAGACGATCGGGGTGGCGCGGCGGCCGGTGACCTTCTCCAGGAAGAGGGTGTCGGTGCCGTCGGGGACGGCGAGGTGGACGTTCTCGTGGGTCTCCTGGTGCAGATCGCCGAGATAGGGCAGGGCGGCGTCGCGCAACTCGCGGACGGACGGCGCGGACTGCCCGAGCACGAAGAGGCCGAGGCCGACGCGGTAACTGCCGTCGACGGTGCGTTCCACCAGGCCGAGCCGGACCAGCTCGCCGATCAGCCGGTGCGCGGTCGGTTTGGGCAGGCCGGTGCGCAGCGCGAGTTCGGCGAGGGTGAGCGCGGTGCCGGAGTCTCCGCAGGCGCGCAGCAGCAGGACACCCCGGGCGAGCACCGACTTGGGCAACGGACCGTCCGTCATGGACCGTTGGTGGTGCCCCGCGCTGCCGGGTGACAAGGTGCGGGTGGCGGTGAGTGGCGGATCATTCGCGCAGCGGTACGTCGACCAGGAGCGGGCCGCTCAGCTTCCCCGCGCCCGCCACCAGTTCCCGCAGATGGTCCGCGCTCTCGGCCCGGACGGCGTCCACCCCGAAGAAGGCCGCTGCCTGGGTGAAGTCCAGGGTGCCCAGCTCCGTTCCGGGACAGACTCCCTTGCCGCCCATCGCCGTGTAGGCGTCCTGGAGGGTGCGGTAGACGCCGTTGCTCATCACCACGAACAGGACGGGGGTCCGCTGACGTGCGGCGCTCCACAGTCCCTGGAGCCCGAACAGGGTGCAGCCGTCGCCGAGTACGGCCACCACGGGGCGCCCCGGCTCGGCGAGCGCGCGGCCGACCGCGGCGCCGATGCCCCAGCCGAGTCCGCCGCCGACGGTGTGGGTGTAACTGCCCGGGCGTTCGAGTCGTAGGAGACGCCGGAGCAACAGCCCCACGGTGATGGCCTCTTCGACGACGACGGCGTCGGGCGGCAGCCCCCGGGCGACGGCGTGGGCAGCGGCCCAGGGGGCGAGGGGTGCCGGTGAACAGGCGGCGAGGGCGGCGGACTCGGCGCGGTCGCGGTCGGCGGTGTGCAGTTCGCCGGTCCGCAGGACGCGGGCCTTGGCGGTGTGGTCGGGTACGCGGTCGCGCAGCAGGTCGGCGAGGCGGTGCAGGGACGGGGCGAGGGCGCCGACCAGTCCGGTGTCGGCGGGGAAGTTGCGGCCGATCTCGTCCGGGTCG
>JABFXD010000213.1 GCA_013361925.1 Streptomyces sp.
GGGCGTCCAGGAACTGACGAACTTCTTCGAACGCCGCCCGTCCGCGTACCAGGTCGCCGTGGAGGGCACGGTCGACCTGGACGAGGATTTCTGAGCCCGGAACGCGCTACTTCAGCGTGACCGCGTCCCCGGCCGACACGATCCGCGCGGTCGTCGTCGTGCCGGGGAAGTACCAGCGCCAACTGCCCGCCGAGGTGACGGTGACCTTGGTGCTGAGCTTGCCGGCGTCACCCGTCTTCACGGTCTTGACCGTGCTGTAGTGGGCGGCGCCGGCCGGCCGGTACTGGAGTTTGACGTCCTGCCCGGTGAAGCCGTGGTACTCCAGGTTCTCCCAGTTGGCGCGCGTCAGCTTGCCGTTGATGGTGAGCTTGGCGCCCTTGGCGACGGGCTCGGGCGTGGCGTCCGTGGTGAGCTTCGAGGCGCGCTTGACCTTGTACTGGGCGATGTTGTCGGAGATCCAGTAGTCGCCGTCGTTGGCCTTGACGGTGGCGTTGACCTGCCAGACGCCCGCGACCTTGTTGCTGTCGATGTCGTCGCTGTCGGCGATCCAGCCGGGGTCGACCGTCATCGTGCCCGTGCACACCGAGGTCGTCGCGGTCTTCTTCACGCAGGACGAGTCGCCGTTCCAGCTGATGAAGCCGTAGCCGTTGGACGTGTTGAACGTGCTGAGATCAGTGATCTTCTTGACGCCCGAGTCGTCCTTGATGGTGATCGCGATCGGGTATCTGACGGTCTTCGCCACTCCGATGATCACATTGCCGCCGCCGTTGACGACCGTCTTCGTGACCCGGATGTCGCCCCGCCCCTCGGCGTGTGCCCCGGTGGCCGTGAGCAGGGTCAGGGCTGCTGCCCCACCCGCCACGGCCAACATTCTGTGTCTCATGATCCTCCCCTGTTGGTGCGGGAGAGGTTATGCCTCCTTGAGCTGGCGGTCGATCCGGTGCTCGTGGGCCCATCCCACGAGGCCCGGGGCCGCGAGGAGGGCGAAGACGATCAGCAGGGTCAGGTATCCGATGAATGCGTCCATGAAGTAAGCATCATGGATATCTAACACTCCTGACAGTGGCAGGACTGCCGCACACCCTCGATTTACTGCCATGCGCGAGGCACACTGGCAGCATGCTCAAGAACGTGGTCGCCGTGTTGCTCGACGGAGTGCATCCCTTCGAACTCGGTGTCGTCTGTGAGGTGTTCGGCATCGATCGCAGCGACGAGGGGCTGCCGACGTACGACTTCGCCGTGGCCTCGGCCGAGGGGCCGACGCTCGGCACCCATGTCGGCGGGCTCAGCGTCTCCACGCCGTACGGCCTGGAGCGGCTGGAGGAGGCCGACCTGATCGCCGTACCGGCGGGGGCGGACTATGTCGTGCGGGAGTATCCGGCCGAGCTGCTCGACGCCCTGCGCAGGGCCGTCGCCCGCGGCGCCCGGGTCCTCAGCGTCTGTTCCGGCGTCTTCGTGCTGGGCGCCGCCGGGCTGCTCGACGGGCGGCGGTGCAGCGTCCACTGGCGGCAGGCGGACGAGCTGGCCGTCAGGAATCCACGGGCGATCATCGAACCGGACGTGCTGTACGTCGACGAGGACCCGGTGATCACCTCCGCCGGCACCGCCGCCGGTATCGACGCCTGTCTGCACATCGTGCGCAAGGAACAGGGCCCCGAGGTCGCCAACAAGATCGCCCGGCGGATGGTCGTACCGCCGCACCGGGACGGCGGACAGGCGCAGTACATCGAGCGGCCGCTGCCGAAGGACCGCTGCGACACCGTGGGAGAGGTCCTCGTCTGGATGGAGCGGCATCTCGACGAGGAGGTCACCGTCGAGCAGCTCGCCGAGCGCGCGCACATGTCCCCGCGGACCTTCGCCCGGCGCTTCCAGCAGGAGACCGGGACCACGCCCTACCGCTGGATCCTGCGGCAACGCGTCCTGCTCGCCCAGCGGTTGCTGGAAGGGACGGACGAAACGGTGGACGCGGTCGCGGGCCGAACCGGGTTCGGCACCGCGGCCGCACTGCGCCATCAGTTCGTACGGGCGCTCGGGACCACCCCGAACGCCTATCGAAGGACGTTCAGGGGGCCGGAAGCCGCCTGATCCGCCTGATCACCGCGCCACCGGCCGCAGCAGCAGCTTGTGCGGGCGGAGCGTGATGCCCACCCGGGTCCCGTCGTTCGACCCCGCCACCTGCTCGAAGCGGTACTTCGTGGCGAGCGCCGCCGTGATCAGCGTCAGCTGCGCCATCGAGAAGTGGTCGCTCGGGCACTTGCGGTTGCCGACGCTGAAGGGGCTCATGGCGTATTTCGGCACCTCCTTCACCCGTTCCGGAAGCCAGCGGTCGGGGTCGAAGCCGAGGCTGTCCTTGTACGACTTCGGGTCGCGCTGGACCGCGTACGGGCTGTAGACGATGTCCGCACCGGCCGGAATGCGATAGCCACCGAGTTCCGTGTCGGTGACCGCGCGGCGCGTCAATATCCACACCGCGGGACGCAAACGCATGGCCTCGACGACGACATTGTTGGTGTGCCGGAGCGACCGGACGTCGTCGAATGCGACGGGACGGCCGCCCGTTACGGATTCGACCTCGTCGCGCACCCTGTCCGCGTGTTCCGGATGTTCCGCGAGCACTTGCAGCAGCCACATGATCGTGGACGCCACCGTTTCGCTGCCCGGGGTGACTATCGCGACGACCTGGTCGTGGATCTCCTGTTCCCCGATGGGGTCGCCATTGTCGTCCTTCGCCTCCAGCAATGCCGTCAGCAAATCGTCCGGCTTTTGACCAGACGCCCGGCGCTCGGCGATGATCTCGTCGACCAGGAGATGCAAATCGGCCAGGGCCGCGTTGAATTTCCGGTTGGGCGGCAGGGGCAGGTTGTAGAGCGGCCCGAGGGGCACGACCATCCGCCGGTACATCCCGCGGAAGACGGTGGCGAGGGCGACGCAGAGCCGCTCGGCCCGCTCGTCCATGAAGTCGCCGCGCAGCAGACAGCGGGCCGCGATCCGGACGGCCACCCGGAAGGACTCGGTGGTGCAGTCGACGGTCTCGCCGGGGCGCCAGCGCTCGGTCAGCGCGTGCGCCTCCTCCTCCATGATCGGCCCGTACGCGGGGATCGCGTCGAGCCGGAAGGCGGGCTGGATGGTGCGCCGCTGACGCCGGTGCTGCGGGCCGTTGGCGGTGGCCACGCCCTCCTTGCCGAGCAGGCCTTCCAGGGACTCCCACAGCGGCCCGGCGATGACGAAGTCGGGGTTGAGCGCGAGGGCTCCGGTGAGGGCCGGCGTGGTCGGCGCGTAGACCTCCTTCGGGCCCAGTTTGAGCCGTACGACCTCGCCGTGGTCGCGGAGCTGGGACATGAAGGCCAGCGGGTCGCGCAGCAGCTTCAGGCCGTGTCCGAGGAGCGGGACGCCGCCGCCCGCCAGGGGTGCTTCACGCAGCCCGGACGCCGGGGTCGCCGGCGCTTCGGGCTTCACAGACTCGACGGTCATTTCTCACCTGCCGCTTCGTTGTTGACGTACGGGGGCGTGGACCGGTCGTCCCAGCTGTCGACCGTGTAGCGGCCGGACTCGTGGTGGAACCAGTAGACGGTGCTGAACCAGTTGCGCATATTGCCGACGCAGGCGCGCACGGTGTGACTCAGCTCCTTTCCCAGAACCGTTCCGTCGGCGAGGGAATCCGCGAACCGTAAGGCGTCGTTCTCGGCGACGAGGAATGCGTCGATGCATTCCTCGACCCGTCGCCTGACATCGCGTACCGCCTGTTTGAGGCTCATTCCCTCGTGTTTGATGAGGCTTATTCCGAGGTTGTGGACCTCGTCACCCGCTATTTCCTTCGGCAGCGAGCAGAGGTCGTTGTACCAGGCGGCGAATTCCTGACTCAGCAGTGCCGCCTGCCGATAGGCCGGGTGTTTCCGGACCCGGTCCGGGAGTTCCCGGCCCGCGCTCGGTTCCAGCAGATCGGTCCAGATCCAGTGCGCGAAGGTGAGGCGGCGCAGGGCGAGGTATTCCTCGACGGTCGGCACCACGCCTTCGGTGCGGTTGTGGAATTCCCGGTCGTACGCCTCGATCACCTCGTGGAAGTGCCGGGCGAACCGGGTGTTCCACGTCCGCGGCAGGAACGAGTAGAGCCGCACCATGCTGTCCGCGAACCCGGCTACCAGCGGATCTTCGTGGTGCAGATGGTCCTCAGGGGCGTCGAGGGCCGCGTGCAGCCGGAACCTGAGCTGCCGCCAGGCCTCGGCCCTCCCGTGGACGATGTCGCGGTCGTGCCGGTCGTCCCAGACGAAGAACCACGCGCTGTAATCCGCTATCGCCTGGAGGACCTCGTCGGGGGCGCCCAGGTAGTAGCCCGCCATGAGGTCCGTGTAGCAAAGACCGTCGGCATATTCCTCCACCTTGTCCGCCGGCATGAGCCGCTTTTCCAGCAGCCAGGTGCGTGTCTTCTCCTGGAGCTGGGGCCAATACGGGTGGAGTTGCCGGGGAAACGCCGCCTCGATCACCGAGAGATGGAGCGAGGGTGGGACCGCGACCGCTGTCGGTGTCGATGTGGTGCCGTGTGAGAAAGCATGCACGAACTAACCCCTCTCAGCCGCCAGTTGCGCACGCCCCTCCCGCTGTACCGGGCGTGCGCCGTTGCGTATCCCCGCACTTCCCATTCAGCCCTACAACTGACCGGTCTGGGAACGGATTTGCACCATTCACTACCCCACAGTGCCGAGAATCTCCCCTTGTGTGACTGATTCTGGATCAGTAAGGGAGCACAAGCGATCGAACGTACGACGGACAGACGAACGGCGCCTGTTCAGGAAGGGGTTCCTGAACAGACGCCGTACGGAGGGGACTTGTGGGGTCCCGGTCGCTCTCAGTCGTTCGCGACGACAGGGTAGCGGGGCTCGTTCTCGGCCATCTGCCGCAGCGCGTCCTTGCGTTCACGCTTGGAGAGCCGGTCGATGTAGAGGTACCCGTACAGGTGATCGGTCTCGTGCTGCAAACACCGAGCGAAGTACCCGGTGCCGCGCACCTTGATCGGGTTGCCCTTCTCGTCCTGCCCGGTCACCTCGGCGTAGTCGGGGCGCGCGAGCGGCGCGTACGCCGTCGGCACCGACAGACAGCCCTCGTTGCTGTCGTCCAGGCGGCGCTTCTCGGCGGGCAGGTCGACGAGCTTGGGGTTGCAGACGACACCGACGTGCCGGGCGCCCTCGTCGTCCATGCAGTCGTAGACGAAGACCTTCAGATCGACGCCGATCTGGTTGGCGGCCAGGCCCACGCCCTCGGCGGTGCGCTGCGAGGCGAACATGTCCGCGACCAGCTGGTCCAGCTCCGCGCCGAACTCGGTGACGTCCTTGCACTCCTTGTGCAGCACCGGGTTCCCGACGACGGTGATGGGCCGCGAGGTGCCCCGCTCACGCCACGCGTTCTCGCGCTCCTCGGCGTCCTGGGTGTCGATGACGAAACCCTCGTCGTCCACGGGAAGCACGCCCGCGTGCTGCTGATCGGTGTCCTGCTGCGCCATGACCGACGATGCCTTCCTAAACCATCAGGGGTGAAGTTGCTGATACAGGGTACGTGGACGCGCCCCTTCAGGGGCGCGGGACGGTGTCCGATATGCGGCTCCGCCGCGTGCGCGCGACCAACCCCCACCGGCCCGCAGCAGAAAGACGACCTAGCAAACCTCTTCCAAATCCCGCCAGTCCCGAGAATCAGGGCTGTCGGCAACCCACCCGTCCAACAGCCCCCGCACCAGCGAAGCCGGCGCCGCAACCCCACACTCCCGCTCCGGCACCCACAACTGCCCGTCCGTCCGATGCCCCAGCGGCCCGGGATGCCCCGGCTCACTGTGATCGTGCGGATCA
>JABFXD010000754.1 GCA_013361925.1 Streptomyces sp.
CCCATGGCACGATGGCTGCCAACCTGCCGCCGCGACCGCGGACGGGCACCGTGAAGGAGCGACGATGAAAGACACTCCGGGCTGGGCTTCGCCCGGATCTGCCCCGTCCGACGGGCAGGAGCCCGGTGCGTCCGGCCCTGCCGAGCCCGCGGACCGCCCCGACCCCTCGCAGCAGCCGGGCCAGGACCCGCACGGCTCGAAGTGGTCCAAGGAGCAGCCGCCTCCCGCACAGTGGTCCGCCCCGACCGGACCGCCGGCCCCCGGCCAGACCCCACCACCCCCGCCGCCCGGCCCGGGCTGGGGCAACCGCCCCCCGTCCGGCCCCAACGGCCCTGGTGGCTACGGCGGTTACGGGGGACACGGCGGCTACGGAGCTCCCGGCGGCGGCTGGGGCAACGGCTGGGGCGGTCCGCCGCCCGCCGCCAAGCCCGGCGTGATCCCGCTGCGCCCCCTCGGCGTCGGCGAGATCCTCGACGGCGCGGTCTCGACCATGCGCACCTACTGGCGCACGGTCCTGGGCATCTCCCTGACCGTCGCCGTCGTCACCCAGATCGTCGTCATCCTCCTTGAGGGCCTGGTCTTCAACGACACCAGCACCGAGGCCCTCGAAGACCCCAGCGCCACCCTCGACGAGCTCACCCGCGCCATGGGCGACGCCATGCTCAGCTCCGGCGTCGTCTTCCTGATCTCGCTGATCGGCACGATCGCCGCGACCGCCCTGCTCACGACCGTCACCAGTCGCGCGGTCCTCGGCAAGTCGGTGACCACCGGCGAGGCATGGCGTGACGCCCGTCCGCAGGTCGCCAAGCTGTTCGGCCTGATCTTCCTGCTGGTGCTCATCGCCTTCGGCGTCGTCGCGGTCGGCACCCTGCCGGGTGTCCTCGTGGCCCTCGCGGGCTCCGGCGACGGGGGAGCGGCGCTCGCCGTCCTCGGCGGCCTCGGTGCCGGCGTCGTCGCCCTGTGGCTGATGGTCCGCTTCTCCCTCGCCTCCCCCGCGCTGATGCTCGAGAAGCAGGGCATCGTCAAGTCGCTGAGCCGCTCCGCGAAGCTCGTCCGCGGCTCCTGGTGGCGCGTGTTCGGCATTCAGCTGCTCGCCACGATCATCGCCAACGTCGTCGCGTCGATCGTCGTCATCCCCTTCGCCTTCCTCGCCGCCGCACTCAGCGGCGACGGCTTCACCGGGTTCCTCAACAGCGGCGGCGACCTCGGCTGGACGTTCCTGGTCGTCAGCGGGATCGGCTCGGTGATCGGCGCCATGATCACCTTCCCGATCACGGCGGGCGTCACGGTGCTCCTCTACATCGACCAGCGCATCCGCCGCGAGGCCCTCGACCTCGACCTGGCCCGCGCGGCCGGTGTCCAGGACGGCACCGGCACACCCGGCACCACCGCCGGAGGCTGATGCGGTGAGCCTGACGGGGGGAGTTCTCACATCGGTACCGCTGCTGTCCCGCGCGGCCGTCCGCGTCGGCGACACCGTCACGCTGTCGTCGGCGCGCTCCGGCGACGAGCCGCCCGTCACCGTCCCGCGTGACCCCGCGCGGGAGGCGGCTCGACGCGAGCTGTCCAAACGCATGTACCACGAGAACGACCCCGGCTGGTTCCAGCGTGCCCTGAACGCCTTCTGGAAGTGGGTCGGCAACCTGTTCGACACGGCCGCGACCGCGGCCCCCGGCGGAACACTCGGCCTGGTCGTCATCATCGTGGCCGTACTGGCCGTCCTGGGCGCCCTGTGGTGGCGCCTCGGCAGCCCACGCCGCGAACCCGCCTCCTCCGCCGCCCTGTTCGACGACCGCCCCCGCAGCGCCGCCGAACACCGCGCCGCCGCCGAGGCGCACGCCGCCCAGGGCCACTGGAACCAGGCCGTCCAGGAACGCATGCGCGCCATCGTCCGCTCCCTGGAGGAACGCGCCCTGCTCGACGTCCGCCCCGGCCGCACCGCCGACGAGGCCGCCGCCGAAGCCGGCCGCACCCTGCCCGCCCACACCGACCGACTGCGCGCCGCCGCCCGGGACTTCGACGACGTCACATACGGCGGACGCAGGGCGAGCGAGCAGTCGTACCACCGCATCGCCCAACTCGACGAGGACCTGGAGCGCACCAGACCCCAGCTCACCAGCAACACCCCCAGCGCGGCCCACACCACCCGCCAGGGAGCCGCCGGATGACCACCGAGGCCACGCTCCCGTCCACCTCGGTCTCGCCCACCGCACGCCAACTGTGGACCCGCTCGCGAGGCATCGCGCTCGCCGCCGTCCTGCTCGTAGCCGCAGCCGTCGCGATCGCCGTGATCCGCTCCGACGCCCGCCACGGCACCCTCGACCCGCGCGCCGTCGACGACCACGGCAGCCGCGCCGTCGCCGAACTCCTCGCCGATCGGGGCGTGTCCACGCGCGTGGTCACCACACTGGACGAGGCACGCGCCGCGGCCGGCCCGGACACCACCCTCCTCGTCGCGGCCCCCGACCTGCTGACGCACCGTCAACAGACCGTGCTGCACTCCGCCACCGCCACCTCCGGCGGCCGTACGATCCTCATCGCCCCCGGCAGCTGGTCCATCGGCCGACTCGTCCCCGACGTCACCGCGGACCCCGCCACCAGCATCAACTCGACCCTCGCGCCCGACTGCGACCTGCCCGCCGCCCGACGCGCCGGCGCCGCCGACACCGGCGGCATCCGCTACAGCACCACCCGCCTTGAGGCCGAGACCTGCTACCCGAGTGAGCGCCTCGCCACCCTGCTGCGCATCCCTGCGACCGGGGACGGCGACACCGTCGTCCTCGGCGCGCCCGACATCCTCTACAACGACCGCCTCGACGAGCAGGGCAACGCCTCCCTCGCCCTCCAACTCCTCGGCTCCCGCCCCCATCTGGTCTGGTACCTCCCCTCGCTCTCCGACGCGTCGGCCGCCGACCCGGACGACGAACGCAGCTTCTTCGACCTGCTTCCCTCGGGCTGGAAGTGGGGCACCCTGCAGCTCTTCCTCGCCGCAGCCCTCGCCGCCCTCTGGCGGGCACGCCGACTGGGCCCCCTCATGCCCGAAAAACTCCCCGTGGCGATCCGCGCCTCCGAGACCGTCGAAGGCCGCGCCCGCCTCTACCGCAAGGCCAACGCCCGCGACCGCGCGGCCGCCGCTCTTCGCTCCACCACCCGCACCCGCCTCGCCCCCCTCGTAGGCGTCCCCGTCACCCAGGCGCACGCGCCCGAGGCCCTGCTCCCCGCCCTGTCCGCCCATCTCCGCGGCGACGGACAGACCCTGCACGCCCTCCTCTTCGGCCCGCCGCCCAGCGACGACACCGCCCTCGTCTCCCTCGCCGACCAACTCGACGCCCTCGAAAGAGAGGTACGCCGTCCATGATGGCCCCGACCACTGACAACGCCGGGTTCCCCGGGGACCCGAGCGCCGCCCGGGCCTCCCTGGAAGCCCTGCGCGCCGAGATCGCCAAAGCCGTGGTCGGCCAGGACCCCGCCGTCACCGGCCTCGTCGTCGCCCTCCTCTGCCGCGGACACGTGCTACTAGAAGGAGTCCCCGGAGTCGCCAAAACGTTGCTCGTCCGCGCCCTCGCATCCGCACTGGAACTCGACACCAAGCGCGTCCAGTTCACCCCCGACCTCATGCCGAGCGACATCACAGGCTCCCTCGTCTACGACACCCACTCCGCCGAGTTCTCCTTCCAGCCCGGCCCCGTCTTCACCAACCTCCTCCTCGCGGACGAAATCAACCGCACGCCTCCCAAGACCCAGTCGTCCCTCCTCGAAGCCATGGAGGAACGACAGGTCACGGTCGACGGCACCCCGCGTCCCCTCCCCGACCCGTTCCTGGTGGCGGCAACCCAGAACCCGGTCGAGTACGAGGGCACCTACCCCCTCCCCGAAGCCCAGCTGGACCGCTTCCTCCTCAAACTCACCATCCCCCTCCCGTCCCGCCAGGACGAGATCGACGTCCTGACCCGCCACGCCGAAGGCTTCAACCCCCGCGACCTGCGAGCCGCCGGCGTACGCCCGGTCGCGGGCCCGGCGGACCTGGAAGCAGCCCGCGCGGCGGTGGCCAAGACCACCGTCTCCCCCGAGATCACCGCCTACGTGGTCGACATCTGCCGCGCCACCCGCGAGTCGCCGTCCCTCACCCTCGGCGTCTCCCCGCGCGGCGCCACAGCGCTCCTCGCGACCTCGCGCGCCTGGGCATGGCTCACGGGCCGCGACTACGTCATCCCCGACGACGTGAAGGCCCTCGCCCTCCCCACCCTCCGCCACCGCGTCCAGCTGCGCCCGGAGGCCGAGATGGAGGGCGTGACAGCCGACTCCGTCATCCACGCGATCCTCGCCCACGTCCCCGTCCCCCGCTGATGGCACTCACCGGACGCGCCGCACTCCTGGCGGCCCTCGGCTCGATCCCCGTCGGCATCTGGGACCCCGGCTGGACGGGCCTCCTCGCCGTGAACGGCCCCCTGGCAGTGGCCTGCGCCTGCGACTTCGCCCTCGCCGCACCGGTACGACGCCTGGGCCTGACCCGCTCCGGCGACACGTCCGTACGCCTGGGCGAGGCGGCCGACGTGACTCTCACCGTCACCAACCCGTCAGGCCGCCCTCTCCGCGCCCACCTGCGCGACGCCTGGCCCCCCAGCAGCTGGCTCCCCGGCACAGAGGTAGAAGCCTCCCGCCACCGCCTCACGGTCCCCGCGGGCGAACGCCGTCGCGTCACCACCCGCCTACGCCCCACCCGCCGAGGCGACCGCCAAGCAGACCGGGTGACGGTCCGTTCCTACGGCCCCCTCGGCCTGTTCTCCCGGCAGGGCACCCACAAAATCCCGTGGACGGTACGCGTCCTGCCCCCCTTCACCAGCCGCAAGCACCTCCCGTCCAAACTCGCCCGCCTCCGCGAACTCGACGGCCGCACCAGCATCGTCACCCGAGGCGAAGGCACAGAATTCGACAGCCTGCGCGAATACGTCCCCGGCGACGACACCCGCTCCATCGACTGGCGCGCGACCGCCCGCCACTCCACGGTCGCCGTACGCACCTGGCGCCCCGAACGCGACCGCCACATCCTCGTGGTCCTCGACACGGGCCGCACCTCAGCAGGCCGCGTGGGCGACGCCCCACGCCTGGACGCCTCGATGGACGCCGCACTGCTCCTGGCAGCACTGGCCTCCCGCGCCGGCGACCGCGTAGACCTCCTCGCCTACGACCGCCGAGTACGCGCCCTGGTCCAGGGCCGCACCGCAAGCGACGTCCTCCCGTCCCTGGTCAACGCGATGGCCACACTCGAACCGGAACTGATCGAAACAGACGCTCGCGGTCTTACGGCCACTGCACTCAGGACGGCTCCCCGCCGCTCCCTGATCGTGCTGCTGACCTCCCTCGACGCCGCTCCGGTCGAAGAGGGCCTGCTCCCCGTCCTCTCCCAGCTCACCCAACGCCACACAGTCCTGCTGGCGTCAGTCGCCGACCCGTACGTCTCCCGCATGGCGAACTCCCGCGGAACCACCGACGCCGTCTACGAGGCAGCAGCCGCCGCACAGGCACAGAGCGAACGCCATCGCACCGCGGAACAACTCCGCCGCCACGGTGTCACTGTCGTCGACGCGACACCCGACGACCTGGCGCCGGCCCTGGCCGATGCTTACCTGGCTCTCAAGACAGCAGGACGCCTGTAATCCAGAACTCAAGGGGCCCGACAAGGGCTTCTTCCGTTCCCCCTGGGAAACACAAAAAAGGCCCACGCCTGACGGCGTGGGCCTTTTCTAAAATTTGTTCGGCGGCGTCCTACTCTCCCACAGGGTCCCCCCTGCAGTACCATCGGCGCTGTAAGGCTTAGCTTCCGGGTTCGG
>JABFXD010000181.1 GCA_013361925.1 Streptomyces sp.
GGGCGTGCGCAGATGCGCGAACACCTCCTCCAGCGGCAGATCGAGCCGGTCCTTGTCACCGCTCCAGCGCCGCAGCACCGCCGCCGACGCCTGAGCCAGGTCAGGCGGCAGTCCTACGGCGTCCAGGGCGGCCCCGATCTCCTCCATCTCCGGCGCCCAGCGCCAGGCACGGGCGGCCACACTGGGGAAGTGGTCGGCCTCGGCGAGGATGCGCGCCGTCAACTCCCGCCCCTCCCGCGTCAGTTCGTCGCCGACGCCATGGCTCGCGGCGAGGGCGTGCGAGACGGCCGCCAGGACACGGGCCGACTTCTGGAACGAGGCGTACGCCATTTTCAGCGCGGACGCCGCGCCGATCTCGGCGTCCAGGGGGCGGGCGACGACCTCGGTGCCGTCGAACAGCGCGGCCGTCCTCGCCACCGCCTCCGCGTCACCGCTCAGATAGAGACGGGGGCCGCTGCCCCCTGCCGGAGGGCCGCCGATGATCGAGCCGTCGACCAGCACCGCGCCGCGCTCGGCACAGGCCTTGCCGATGCGGGTCGCGCGGTCCGGGCTGATGGCGTTGGCCTCGACGTAGACGCCCCGGAAGCCCTGTTCCAGGACCTCGTGGGCGACGTCCTCCGCGGCGTGCGGCGGGCAGATGGAGAGGACCAGGTCGCTGACGGACAGGGCCGATTCGAGGGAGTCGGCCGCCTCCAGGCCCGCCTGACGTGCCCGTTCGACGGAGGCCGGACCGCGGCCGGTCGGGACGTACAGGACGCGGGTCCCGGTGCGGGCCGCCTGGCCGCCGACCGGGGCGCCCATGGCCCCCGGATGCAGGAGCGTCACCGTTGTCGTCATTCGCGCCTCCCGCCCGGCAACCTTCTGGGATCCTGCGGCGACTGTACGTCGAAGGCTTCCGTCACCGAAGCCCCACCCGACACACAAGGACCTGAGCCGTGGCGCATCCCTCCTCGCATCGACGTCCTCGCAAGTCGCGTGCCCTTCTCATCGCTGTCGCGGTGGGGGCGGTCGCGCTGATCGCGTCCGTGATCGTGGCGTTCCGGCCCGGCGGCGGCTCCGGCGGAGGGTCGGGGGAGGCGGTGTCCGTGGCGGACGGGGGCGGTTCGGCGACCGCCGGGTCCAGGGCGGTGACGGGCACGCCGTCCGCCGGCCCGTCACCGTCACCGTCGGCGACTCCGACGGCTTCGGCGTCCGCCTCGCCGAGCAAGAAGGCCACGCCCAAGGCCACCGCGGCCAAGCGGCCGAAGACCACGAGTGCCCCCAAGTCACCCGTCTCCGGCGGGTCGTTGGCCGGACGCATCAAGCCCGGCGTCACCTACACCGGTATCGCCACCTTCTACGACGCCGGGAACGGCGACGGCGCCTGCACCTTCGGCCCGACCAGCGACGTCATGACCGCCGCGATGAACCACACCGACTACGAGACGGCGAAGGCGTGCGGCGCGTATGTGCGGGTCAGCGCGGCGGACGGGGCCTCGATCACCGTGCGCGTCACCAACGAGTGCCCGGAGTGCGAGCCCGGCCACATCGACCTCAGCGCCCCGGCCTTCGCGAAGCTCGCCGCGCCCGTGAAGGGCCAGATCCCCATCACCTGGAGCCTGTTGAGCCCGGCCGACGCCCCCGCCGCGCTGTCGATCCGCTACAAGACGGGGTCCAGCCGCTACTGGTGCGGCATCCAGGTGCTCGGCCACCGGAACCCGGTGGCGCGACTGGAGGTGCGCGCCGGTAGCGGCTGGACCGTTCTGCCCCGGGCCGAGTTCAACTACTTCCTGTCCGAGGGTGGTGCGGGGTGCGGCGCCGCGATCCGGATCACCGACATCTACGGGGAGCAGCTGACGGTGGAGGGGATCGCCGTGCGACCGGACGCCGTGCAGAAGACCGGCGTCCAGTTCGCACGCCACTGAACCGTGGGGCTCAGCTGGTGGTGACCGCGGTGTCGTCGACGACGAAGCTCGTCTGGAGCGAGGAGTCCTCGACACCGGAGAACTTCAGCGTCACGGTCTGGCCCGCGAAGGCGGACAGGCTGAACGACTTCTGGACGTACCCGGAGGCCGCGTTGAGGTTCGAGTAGGTGGCCAGGGTGGTCGAACCGGCGGTGACCGTCAGCTTGTCGTACTGGGTGCTGGTGGTGGTCTCGGCCGTGTCGATGTGCAGATAGAAGGTGAACGTCGTGCCCGTGCAGCCGCTCGGGATGGTCACCGACTGGGAGAGCGTGTCGGTGTGGGTGGCGCCGTAGCCGTCCAGCCACGCCTTGTACGAGCCGGTGCGGGCGGCCTGGCTGCTGGAGCTGGTGATGACGCCGCTGGTCGCGGTCCAGGTGGTGTTGCCGGACTCGAAGCCCGCGTTGCCCAGCAGCTGGGTCGAGGTGCAACTGCCGCCACCGCCACTGGAGTTGACGGTCCAGGTGAAGGAGGCGGTGCCGGTCGCGCCGGTGCTGTCGGTCACGGTGACGGTCGAGCTGTACGTACCGGCGGTGGTCGGGGTGCCCGAGATGGCGCCGGTCGAGCCGCTGATCGACAGGCCCGTGGGCAGGCCGGTCGCCGCGTAGGTCAGCGTGCCGCTGTTGCTGGAGCTCGCGCTGATCTGAAGACTCACCGCGGTGCCGACGGTCGAGGTCTGGCTGCCCGGGTTGGTGACCGTGACGCCGGTGGTCGGGACCGTGATGTGGCTGCCGACGTTGATGCCCGCGAAGGCGTTGCCGACCCCGGCGTACTGCGTGGAGCTGGTGCCGTAGAGGGCCGCGGCGGCGTTGAGGGCGGCGGTGCGGGCGCCCGCGTAGTTGGTGCTGGACGTCATGTACGTCGTCAGCGCCTTGTACCAGATCTGAAGCGCGGCGGCCCGGCCGATGCCGGCGACGGCGACCCCGTCGGAGGTCGGGCTGTTGTAGGTGACGCCGTTGATGGTCTTGCTGCCGCTGCCCTCGCTCAGCAGGTAGAACATGTGGTTCGCGGGCCCTGACGAGTAGTGCACGTCCAGGTTGCCGACGCCCGAGTACCAACTGTCCGCCGACGAACCGTCCTTGTCGGGCTCGTCCATGTAACGCAGCGGCGTCCCGTCGCCGTTGATGTCGATCTTCTCGCCGATGAGGTAGTCGCCCACGTCGGTCGAGTTGTTGGCGTAGAACTCGACGCCGGTGCCGAAGATGTCGGAGGTGGCTTCGTTGAGGCCCCCCGACTCACCGGTGTAGTTGAGCCCCGCCGTGTTGGAGGTGACGCCGTGGCTCATCTCGTGGCCGGCCACGTCCAGCGAGGTCAGCGCGTGGGTGCTGCTGGTGCCGTCGCCGTAGGTCATGCAGAAGCAGTCGTCGTCCCAGAAGGCGTTGACGTACGCCGTGCTGTAGTGGACGCGGCTGTAGGCGGCGACACCGTCGTTCTTGATGCCGCTCCGCCCGAAGGTGTTCTTGTAGAAGTCCCAGGTGACCTGCGCCCCGTAGTGCGCGTCGACGCCGGCCGTCTGGGTGTTGGATCCCGACCCGGTGCCCCAGGTGTCGTCGGTGTCGGTCATCAGGGTGCCGGTGCCGGACGTGCCGTTGTTGAGGCTGTACGTCTTGTGGCCGCCGCGCGTGGTGTCGTACAGCTGGTACGTCGAACCGGACAGCGTGGTCCCGATGGTGACCGTGCCGCTGTACTGGCTGTTGCCGGTGCCGGTCTCGATGCCCTCGAAGCGGGAGAGTTCGGCGCCGGTGCTCGCGTCGGTGATGACATGCAGCTTGCTGGGTGTGCCGTCGTCCTGGAAGCCGGTGACGACCGTCTCCCAGGCCAGCTTCGGGGTGCCCTCGCCGGCCCAGATCACCTTGCGGGCGCTCTCGGCGGCCGGGCTGGTGGCGTCGAGCGCCTTGGCTGTCTTCAGCGCCTTCGACTGGGCGGCGGACTTGCCGAACGTCGCGGTCGTCGACTTGACGGAGACGGTACGGCGGTTGTTGTTGAAGCTGGTGCTCACGGTGCCGGCGGCCTGCGAGGCCGGGGGCGTGTGGACGACCAGGTCGCCGCCGAGGACGGGGAGGCCGGCGTAGGTGCGCTCGTAACGGGTGTGGAGCGTGCCGTCGTTGTCCTTGACGACGTCCTTGACGACCAGCTTCTCCTTGGCGCCGAGGCCGATCGACCGGGCGGTCGTGCCCGTCTTCGCGGAGGCGCTCTTGATGAGGGCGGTGCGCTGGGCCGGGGAGAGCTTGGCCTCCAGGCCGCCGGTGCGCAGCGGGCTCGGGTGGGGGGATGCGGGTGCGGCGGTCGCGGGGACCGCTTGCAGGCCGAGGGCCAGCAGTGCGGCCGTGGCCGCGAGGGCTCCGGCGGTGGCCGCCGGACGGGGGGTTCGTCTCACTCTTGCTCCTACTGCGACGGCCGCACGCCGGCGGCCGGTGACAGACCGGGCAGACGGATGTGCTGTCCGGGTCGGGCTGAGCGGTGCAGTGCAGGGCTGAGCAGGTGGAGGGAGAATGACAGAATTGACGTAGGCATGTCATGCGTGGAGCGGTCGATCGAGGGCTGGGCGGGAGCCATGGAGGGTTAACCCTCTACCTGCCTGTGTGTCCTCTGTGTCCGGCCTGTGTCCCGTGGCGGGACGGCCTCAGTGGAGGCGGCGCGCGACCGCCGTGCGCAGGGCCGTGCGCACCGCCTCGGGCGGCGGCGGGCCGTCGGTCCCCGCGCCGGCGGTGAGCGCCGCGGCGACCGTGTGCAGCTTGGTGTTGGACAGCTGCGACGTCTCGCGCAGGATGTGCCAGGCGTCGTCCGGCGTACAGGCGTGGGCGGCCATGAGGATGCCGCGGGCCTGGTCGATCACCGGCCGGGAGACGATCGCCTGCCGCAGCTGCCGGACCTCCGTGCGCAGCATGTGCAGCTGCTCCGCGCGCTCCAGGGCCACCACGGAGCGGGCCGGTGAAACGGGCTCGGGGGTGGGGGCCGTTGAAGGGGGCGGTGTCATGTGCAGGGGGTCGGTGGTGTCGAGGCCGGCGAGTTCCAGGATGCGGCGCGGCTGGCCGCTCCAGTGGGTGGCGGCCACGGGGATGTGCCGGTGGCGGCGGTAGTGGTCGAGCAGCTCCAGGAACTGGAGCCCCGCCGTGTCCATGAACACCACGTCGGCCATGTGCAGTTCGACCCTGCGGACATCGGACGGCAGGGCCGTCAGCGTCTCGTCCAGGACGTCCGCGCAGCCGTGCACGAGCTCGCCGCGCGGTCTCAGCTCGGCGTGGCCCGCGTACGTACGTCCCCTGATGACCAGAGGGCTGACCCGCCCTGCGAGAGAACTGTGCGCCGCTGAGTCCATGTCCCCGCCTCGTCGATCCCCGCCCGTCGCCACCGTGCCGTACGACCCTGTCCGTGCCCGTTCGTTCCGTCGGCACGCCTGACGTCCGCCTGCCCTGCCCGCCACGGGCTACACCCGCCCGGCGGGGAATGATCGGCCCCACGGCGGGTAAGCGCGGCTTCGTCCAGGACCAGCGGGGAGCTGTATGAGCGGCACACATGAGTGACACGTCATGAACGGCACGGCATGAGCGACGCGAGCGTGGTGGGTGGGCCTGGCTGGGCGGTCGGGGTCGGCTCTCAGGGTGCGGGCGGGGGGTTCGTTCATCCTGCGTTGTTCTATCGGGACGCTCGGGAGTATCTCGACGGGACGCTTCGCTTCGTTCGGGACGGGCTTGCTGTGGGGGAGCCGGTTGCGGTGGCGGTGCCCGGGGAGAATCTGCGGCTGGTGCGGGACGGGCTCGGGGGCGACGCCGAGGGCGTACGGCTGCTCGACATGCGTGAGGTCGGCCGTAATCCCGGGCGGATCATCCCCGGTGTGCTGCGGGCCTTCGCCGACGCGCAGGCGCCGGGGCGTCGGGTACGGATCGTC
>JABFXD010000778.1 GCA_013361925.1 Streptomyces sp.
CCTCCTGGCAGGCCCTGGAGGACGCGTACACCTACGGCCTCCTCCGCGCCGGCGTCACCCCCGCCGAGTAGTCCCGCTCAGCAGGAGCCCTCGGCGAGCTCCTCGAACTCGCCGAGGCTCATGGCCCGGTCGTCGGCCCAGACCTGGCCGGGGCGCAGGGTGGAGAGGTCGTCGGCGGTGAAGGTGACGATGCCGGTGTACTCGTAGTTGAACTCGGCCTTTGCGAAGGCGAGTCGGTAGGTGTGTCCCGGCACCAGCCGTTGCTCTCCCGCCGGGCGGACGTGCCAGTCCCCTGGCGGGGAGAAGAGGGGGAACTCGGCGTCGTCGGGGCGCAGTCGGCCCGGCGCCCGCCAGCCGGAGCGGTTGCGCGCGGAGTCCGAGTCGGCCTCCGCGGCCGTCGTGCCTTCCAGGCCCAGACCCTCGACGAGGTCGTCCCCGCACGGTCGCAGGATCACCTCCGCCGTCCCGGCCGCGTCCAGCCGCACCGCGACCAGCGGCAGCACCTCCGCGCCGCACCCGCTCAACAGCAGCGCCCCCGCCACGGCGCCCACCACCGCGGCCCCCCGCCTCAACACGCGTCCCCCACCAGCTCGTCGAAGGCCTCCCGGCTCATCGCCCGCCCGTCCGCCCAGACTTCACCGTCCTCCAACGCGGCCAGGTTCTCGTCCGTGAAGGTGACCTCGCCGACGTAGTCCACGAAGTCCTCGTGCTCGTAGGCCGTGAACTGAAGGGTGTAGGTCGCACCGGAGAGCATCCCCTGGGGGACGACCGTGTCCGGGTGCCACGAGTCGGGCGGCGCGAACAGCGGGAACGTGGTGTCACCCAGGGCGGGCACGGCCGGTGCCGACCAGCCGTTCGCGGCCTGATGGCCCTTCCGCTCGCCCGGGTAGGCGCGCGGGCGCACGCTGCCCGACTGGTCGCCGTCGCACGGCCGCACCCGCGCGATCACCCGTCCGTCCGCGTCCAGCCAGAGACCGACCAGCGACCGATGCGCCGGACTGCACCCCCCGAGCAACAGCCCCCCGACCGTCACACCCACCATCACGAGCCCCGTACGTCTCACGTCCCGCCCCCTCTGTCCTCGTACCGACGACATCACGCCACGACCGGTCGTACGACCACCGTTCGGCACCGGTGCCATTGCGGTCGTACAACACGACTGGTGGGAACGTGAGTTGTGGCTGAGACGAACAGGCCCGAATGGCTGACGTGATGCCTTGACGGGCCTGTGGGCCCCCAGTTAACTCACGCCGTGAGGTAAGTCATGTGTGGATTGATGTGGACGTGGACGACGAGAGCCACGCCGGCCAAGGGGGACGCTCCATGCGAAGAACGGCCCTGCTCACCTCCGCCACCCTGCTGGCGGCCCTGCTGCCGGCGCTGGCCGCACAGGCCGCCGACGATCCCGCCCCGGTCCCCGTCGACCGCTTCGAGGGCGAGGTGCCCTTCGCGAACCCACCGGACGGCGGCCTGTTCACCTGGGGCAGCGACACCGACGACCCGCCGACGCTGCGGCTCGCGGCACGCGCCGACGCCCCCGAGGGCGACCAGGTCCTCTCCGGCAGCTACGACATCAGCGGCTACGGCGGCTTCACCCACGACTTCGCCTTCGCCGAGCCCGCCCACGACTGGTCCGCCCACAAGGGGATCCGCTTCTGGTGGGAGGGTCAGAACAACGGCAAGAAGATCGCCTTCGAGCTGAAGGACGGCGGCGCCAACGGCGAGGCCTCCGAACTCTGGACGACCTCCTTCACCGATGACTTCAGTGGCTGGAAACAGATCGAGATCCCCTTCACCGACTTCGCCTACCGCACCGACTACCAGCCCGTCGGCGGCATCGACCACGTCCTCGGCCTCACCGAGACCTGGGGGTACGCGCTCACCCTCCCGGTCGGCGCGCCCGGGCAGTTCGCCATGGACGGCGTCGAGTTGTACGGCAGGGCCGACCAGTCCCGGCGTGCCTCCGTCCTCACCGGCGCGCCTGTGTACCCGGTGAAGGAAGGCGGCACCGCCACCGTCGAGGTGACCCTGGCCACCACCGGCTCCGCCCCCGTCGAGGAGCCCGTGACAGTCGCGTACGAGACGCCCGCCGACCCCGGCAAGGACTACGTCCCCGTCTCCGGCACCCTCACCTTCCCCGCCGGTACGGCCTCCGGCACCACACGGACGATCCAGGTCCGCACCCTCAAGGACAAGGCCGCCGAGAACGCCGAGACCATTCCGCTGAAACTCACGGTCACCGGCGCCAAGGCCCCCGACGAGATGCCGCAGATCGTGATCGACGCCCACGGACTGCCGTATCTGAACGCCAAGTTGCCCATCAAGGCGCGCGTCGCCGATCTCCTCTCGCGCATGTCCCTCGCCGAGAAGGCCGGCCAGATGACCCAGGCCGAGCGCGGAGCCGTCGGAGCGGGCGGCGACATCGCCACGTACGCCCTCGGCTCGCTCCTGTCCGGCGGCGGCTCCACTCCCACGCCCAACACCCCCGAGGCCTGGGCGAAGATGATCGACTCCTTCCAACTCCGGGCCCAGGCAACCAGGTTCCAGATCCCCCTGATCTACGGCGTCGACGCCGTCCACGGCCACAACAACCTGGTCGGCGCCACCGTCATGCCCCACAACATCGGCCTCGGCGCCACCCGCGACCCCCGACTCGCCCAGCGCACGGGCGCGGTGACCGCCGCCGAGGTCCGCGCCACCGGCATCCCCTGGGACTTCGCGCCCTGCCTCTGCGTGACCCGCGACGAACGCTGGGGCCGCTCCTACGAGTCCTTCGGCGAGGACCCGGCGCTCGTCGAGTCCATGGAGACGGTCATCCAGGGCCTCCAAGGCGCCGCGAACGGCAAGGACCTGAAGGACGACGACAAGGTCCTCGCCACCGCCAAGCACTTCGTCGGCGACGGCGGCACCGCCTACGGCTCCTCCACCACCGGCACCTACACCATCGACCAGGGCGTCACCACCGTCACCCGGCAGCAGCTGGAGGCGATCCACCTAGCCCCGTACGAGACGGCCGTCGACCGCGGCGTGGGCACGGTCATGCCGTCGTACTCGTCCCTGGACGTCATCGGCGACGGACAGGGCCCGGTCAAGATGCACGCCCGCGCCGACATGATCAACGGCGTGCTGAAGGGCCGGATGGGCTTCGACGGCTTCGTCATCAGCGACTGGGACGGCATCAACCAGATCCCCGGCGACTACACGAGCGACATCCGCACCTCGGTGAACGCGGGCGTGGACATGGTGATGGCCCCGTACGCCTACAAGGACTTCCGCACCGGCCTGGTGGCGGAGGCCGAGGCGGGACGGGTCAGCGAGACGCGCATGGACGACGCCGTATCCCGCATCCTCACGCAGAAGTTCAAGCTGGGGCTCTTCGAGAAGCCGTACGCCGACACCAGTGGCGCGGCGAAGATCGGGTCCGCGGAACACCGCGCCGTGGCCCGGCAGGCGGCGGCCGAGTCGCAGGTGCTGCTGAAGAACGCGGGCGGTGTGCTGCCGCTGAAGAAGTCCCAGAAGGTGTACGTCGCCGGCTCCAACGCCGATGACATCGGCAACCAGAGCGGCGGCTGGACGGTCACCTGGCAGGGCTCCTCCGGTGACATCGTCCCCGGGACGACGATCCTGGAGGGCCTGCGCGGCGCCGGGGGAGACGTGACGTACTCCAAGGACGCCTCCGCGCCCACGGCCGGCCACGACGTCGGTGTGGTCGTCGTCGGGGAGACCCCCTATGCCGAGGGCGTCGGCGATGTCGGCAACGGCAACGACCTGGAGCTGTCCCCGGCCGACCGGGCCGCCGTCGACAAGGTGTGCGCGGCCATGAAGTGCGCGGTGCTGATCGTCTCCGGCCGCCCGCAGCTCATCGGCGACCGGCTCGGCACGATCGACGCCCTGGTGGCGTCCTGGCTGCCCGGCACCGAGGGCGCCGGAGTCGCCGACGTGCTCTACGGCAAGCGGCCCTTCACCGGCCAACTCCCGGTCACCTGGCCGAAGTCGGAGGCCCAGCTCCCGATCAACGTCGGCGACCCGACGTACGACCCGCAGTTCCCGTACGGCTGGGGTCTGACCACCCTGACCAGGATCCCCGAGGGCGGTGCCACGACCCTGAAGGCGCTCGCCGTCGCGGCGGCGGTGGCCGAGAGGGCCGGGGCGGACGAGACGGGCCGCGCCCTGGTGACCAAGGCGAGGCTGATCGTCCAGCAGCGGCCGGTCACGGCGGCGTCGGCGAAGCCCTTCGCGGAGGCGGACCACCTGCTCCTGACCGGACGGTACGGAAAGGCGGTGGAGAGCCTGCTGGCCGCGTACCGGGCAAGCTGACCTGCATGGATGTCCCGGTTTGGGAGGCTTCGGGTAGCGTCGGAGTATGAAGTCCGCTCCTCGGACCCGAGGCCTCCCCAGGCTGGCGGCGGCCTTGGCGCTCGCGGCCCTGACCGTACTGTGGGTGGCCCCCGCGCCGCCCGCGGCCGCCGCGGGCCCGGCTGCCACGAGCGTCTCCACGATCGCCGAGGCGCTCCGCGACAGCCCCGTCTACGTGGACCCGGCGGCGTCGGACCAGCTGTCCACCGCCGACGCCACCACCCTCGCCGACCAGATCGAGAACGCCGACAAACCGCTCTTCGTCGCGGTCCTGCCCGCCGGCTACCCCACCCAGAACCTCTTCACCAAGCTGCGCACGGCCACCGGCGTCACCGGGCTCTACGCGATCCGCCTGGGCGACGCGTTCGACGCCCGGGCCGACTCCACGGTCCTGCCGCGCTCCGCCGTACAGAACCTCGTCACCACGGTCGCGGGCGAGGACGCCCGGTCCCAGCTGAGCGACTTCACCAACAGCGCGCTGACGAACATGGGGGGCTCGGCCCCGGCGAGCTGGAACTCCTCCTCGGACGGCGGTGGCGTCCCGACGGGCGCGCTGATCACTTTGGGCGCGGTGCTGGTGGCCGGCGGAGCGGGTGGCTACGCCCTGGTCCGCCGCAACCGGCGGCGGCACGAGGAGGAGCAGCGGGCGGCGCTGGAGAAGCTGCGGGTGGTGGTCGACGAGGACATCACCGCCTTCGGCGAGGAACTGGACCGCCTCGACTTCCACCCCGCGGAGCGGGGCGCGGACGACGCGATGCGCGCGGACTACGAGCGCGCGCTGGACGCCTACGAACAGGCGAAGACCCTGATGGCGGACGTACGGCGGCCGGAAGAGGTACGCGCGGTCACCCAGGCCCTGGAGGAAGGCCGCTTCTCCCTGGCCCAACTGGCGGCCCGCAGAGAGGGCAGGCCCCTGCCGGAGCGCCGGGCGCCCTGCTTCTTCGACCCCCGCCACGGCCCGTCCGTCACCGACGCCACCTGGACACCCCCGTCCGGCGCCCCGCGCGAGGTCCCGGTCTGCGCCGCCGACGCGACCCGTCTGGCCGACGGCCGCGACCCGGTCATGCGCGAGGTCGACACGGACGCGGGCCGCCGCCCCTACTGGGACGCGGGCCCGGCCTACGGCCCCTGGGCAGGCGGCTACTTCGGCGGCGGCATCCTCCCCGGCCTCCTCGTCGGCACGGTCCTCGGCAGCATGATGGCGACCCCGGCCTACGCATCCGACTACGGCACCGGCTACGGCGACTTCGGTGGCCCCGGGGGCTACGAGGGCGGCGACGTCTCAGGCGCGAACTTCGACTCGGACGACTTCGGCGGAGGCTTCGGCGGAGGAGACGGCGGCGACTTCGGCGGTGGCGGCGATTTCGGCGGGGGAGGGGACTTCGGGGGCGAGAAAACCCCCACGTGCACCCCTGCGAGGCCGTACGAGACGCGAACGCCGTCGGAATCAGAGCGTCGACGCGGCCGACG
>JABFXD010000134.1 GCA_013361925.1 Streptomyces sp.
ATTTCAAATTCCGTCAGGTGGAGGCAGCTAGGAATACGCCGCCCGACATATGCCCTACGGCTGATACACATACCCCCCTCAGTGCTACGCGCCAGGCGTATGTGCGAAATGCCAGGGGGAGTGATGGCGGGCATGCGGTACTCCCTCGACCGCGTCGGTTACGACCTGCTGGCGCACGCCCTGCACCGATGCGGGCGCGAGGAGTTCACCGGGCGGCTGCACGTGGCCGGGGCGCCCGGCGGCACCCTTCATCTGCGGGCCGGGCTGGTCGTGGGCGCCGAGAGCCCCGGCGCGCCGGGACCGGAGGCGCTGCTGCTGCGCTCCGGGCGGGTCAGCGGCGAGCAGTGGGCCGAGGTGGTACGGGAGTCGGGCGGGGCGCGCTGGCCCGCGACCGGGCTGATCGGGCGGGGCTACGCCGGATCCGCCCAGCTCAGGGTCGTCTGTGTGATGGCGCTGCACGACGCGGCCTTCGCGATCGTCGCCGGCCGGGTGCACGGCTGTGAACGCGTCGCCGAGGCCGAGCCGTTCGCCACCGTCGCCGTGGGCGAGACCTGCGTACGGCTGCTCCAGGACGCCACCCGCCGGCTCGCGGCCCTCTCCACCCTGCCCCACCCGCTGCGTCCCGACCGCGAGCGTCCGATTCCCGTCCCCGGCGCCGACGCGGGCCCGCTCACCCCGCTGCAACGTGTGCTCCTCGATGCGGCGGACGGTCGTAGCACCGCACGTGACCTGGCCTTCCGTACCGGTCGCGGGGTCTACACGGTGACCGTCGAGATCGCCCGGATGCTCGCCGACGGGCTGCTGGAGTGCCCCGACGCACCCGTCCCGATCCCGGTCCGCCCGCCGCCCGACGGGCAGGGCGTCCGGCAGCGGAGACCGGCGCCGGTGTCGTCGGCGCCGCCCGCCGCGACACCGCCCGCCGTGCCCGACGCCCTGCCCCGAAGACGTCCCGGTGCCAGCGGTATCGCCGAAGCTCTCGCCCCGGACCGCACCGGAGTGAGCTGGAAAGGGTTCTTCCGCCTACGAAACGGAGCCCCGAAATGAAGAAGCCGAACAGATGTGAACAGAAACAGGGGAGTTGATTACATGGATCGCGAAGCACTGGCCCTGGAAATGCGGGGACTACGGGAACAGGTCACCGGTATCACCGACACCGCCGTGGCCGCCGCCGACGGGCTGCTCATCGCGGCCGACACCGCCGACTCGATCGACCCGGAGGGCCTCGCCGCCCTCGCCGCGGCCGGTCTCGGCCTCGCCCGCCGCACCGTGGGCGCCACCGACCGCGGCACCCTGCGGCGGACGGTGACCTACGGCAGCCACGGCTGTGCCGCCTTCTACGCCGTCGGCGACACCGCGCTCATGGTCGTACTCGGAGACGAGGGGATGGACGTGGACGGCCTGCACCGGGCCAGTCAGCCGGCGCTGGACCGGATCGACACGATCCTGAGCGCGCCCGCCGAGAAGGCGGCGGAAGGAGTCTGAAGGGATGGCGACGAAGCGTATGACCCCCGGTTTCTCCGACCAGGTGATGGGCCTGGTCAAGTCCCTCCGTACCGACGCCCCCGACTGTGTGGCCGCGGGCATCGTCGACATGTCCACGGGCATGCTGCTGTCGTACGAGACCGTCGACAACCACCCGCCCGAGGTCCTGGACCTGCTGGCGGGCGCGACCCTCGACCTCTTCCAGGGCCGTACGGTCGTGATGATCGAGGACGTCTTCAAGGAGCGGCGCGGGATCAGCAGTGACAACCACTTCTTCCAGGAGATCCTCGTCAACAGCGAGAACCTCACCCACCTGTTCGTGCGGCTGACCGAGCAGCAGGACGTGGTGGCCGTGGTGGTGTGCCGCAAGTCGGTCAACGTGGGCATGCTCTTCGCCCAGGTGCGGCGCGTGGTGCGGGAGTACAGCCTCTGAACGCAGGGAAGAGGGGCCCCGAGCGGGGCCCCTCTCCTCATGTCATTCCTCGCTCACTCCGTCCGCAGTCCGTCCGGCCGCATCAGCCGCAGCAGCGGCGGCAGGCTGAGCAGGGTGACGGCGAGGACGACCGCGGCGCCCGCGCCCGTCATCTGGAGCACGCTCGTCCAGTCCACGGACACCGGGGTGGCCGTCATCTTCAGCAGGACGACGCCGAGCGTCAGCCCCACCGCCGCGGCCAGCAGCAGCCCGAGGCCGATCGGGATCGCCGTCTGCCACAGCACCGACAGGCTCAGGGTGGAGCGCCGGGTGCCGAAGGCGATCAGGGACGACAGCAGCTTCTTGCGCTCGCGCAGCTGCTCCAGCTGGGAGACCAGCAGGCTCGCGCCGATCAGCATCAGCACGCACGAGGCGCCGACGAACAGTCCGCCGCGGATGGCGGCGTAGTTCTCGTTGCGGTCGATGTTCGTGAACTGGTTGGGCTCCTCGTACGGGTCGAGGCGCGCCGCCGTGTTGCGGACGTGCTCGCGGGCGTCCGGCACCGACTTGTCGAGCCGCAGATACAGCTCCGTGGTGAGCATCCGCTCGGCACCCGAGGGCAGCGCCGCCGGGGTCATCAGCAGGCCGGCGCGGCCGATCCGGGTCGAGTCCTCCGTGGGCCGGACGTCCTTGACGTCCTTCGGGACGGTCCAGGCGAGTGGTTTCGTCGCCGGGTCGTCGTCGGAGTCGTCGAACCAGAGCGTCTTGCCGTGCTTGACCACGTCGGTCGTCTCGTAGTCGTAGGCGTCGCCCTTGAGGAGGAACACGTCGCCGTCCCGGCAGGAGGGGAGCTTCGCGACCTCGCGGAGCGAGGCACAGCTGCCGACGGAGACGGGGGCGAAGTGCTGGGGGTCGGTGCGGGTGTCGCCGAGGTAGCTGTCGGAGATGTCGTAGACGTGCTCGACGCCGCGGGTCGTGGCGAGCTGCTTCTCGGCCGTGGCGACCGGGGTGCCGCCCATCACGCGCACGGACATCTCCGCCCCGGTGGCGACGTTCTCGTTCTTCCGGTCCGTGTACTGGCCGTCGACGCCGGCGAACAGCATCTGCAGGGCGATGGCGCCGGCCACCGCGACCGCGATGCCGTTGACCATGCGGGCCGCGGTGCCGCTGCTCAACTGGAGTCGGCGTACGGCCAGTTGCCAGGCGACCGGGCCCGCGCCGAGCCGGGAGACGACCGCCTCGACGATCCAGGGCAGCAGCGCGGTCACGCCGACCAGCAGCAGCATGACGCCGCCGACGGTGAGGTACTGGTTGAAGTTCCCGCGGTCGTTGCCCTGGCCGATCATCGGGTAGAGCATCGCGAGCCCGCCCACCGGCAGCAGCAGCCGCCACCACAGCCGGCGCCGCGAGGGCTTCGCCGTCCGCACCACGCCGAGCGGCTCGATGACGACCCCGCGCAGCGCGAGCTGGGTGACCAGCACGGCGGCGGCGGGCACCGCGACGGCGACCAGCAGGGCCAGCAGCGGAGAGGGGTTGAGATAGCTGGGGAAGAAGCTGTAGTCGAACAGCTCGACGGAGCCCGCGATCTCGCGCCCGATCATGAAGAACCCGGCGCCCAGGACCAGACCCACCACGGCCCCGGCCATCGCCTCGCCCGCCGCGACCCGCCGGGTCATCCGGGCGTCGGAGCCGACCAGCCGCAGCGCCGCGAGCCGCCGGTCGCGCCGCTCGCCGCCGAACCGTACGGCCGCGGCGATGAAGACGGCGACAGGCGTCAGCAGCACCGCGAAGACGACGAGGATCAGCAGCAGCAGGACCGGGTCCAGCGGATCGGACGCCGGACTCGGCTCCCCGAACCGCTTGATGCGGTCCACGTTGCCGCCGTCGATCTTCGGCGCGAGCCCCTCGGCGCCCCGGTAGAAGGCGAGTTCGGCCGAGCCGATCAGCCCCTTCTCCCCGATGGTGCCGACGATCCGCTGCGGCAGCCGCTCCCGCAGCAGCTTCCCGTCGGCGGAGTCGAGGAGCTTCTTCAGCGCGGGGGAGACCACCATCTCGCCCGGCGCCGGGAAGTCCGAAAGCCCCGGCGGCAGCGGCGACTTGGACCCCTCGGGCTCCAACTCCCGCCCACGCACGCTCTTGTCGTGGTAGGTGGTGGTGACGTACCCGACGACCAGGGTGTCGTCGGCCTTCTTGATCCGGGTCGCGCTGTACGACATGTCCTGCCGCGCGGCCTCCCGTTGGTCCCGTACCGACATGGCGTTCGGGATCGCGGTCGTCAGCAGCAGCAGCGCCACCCCGAGCCCGACGCCGACGGCCGTCAGCAGGACCCGCACCCAGCCCTCGCGTCCCCCCGCGAACGCGAATCTGACCCCCATGGCCAGGTCCCGCACCCACTGTCCCCCTGGTGAACTCATACGATCCGCTCCATGTCCCGGGACTTGCCGTCCCGTACGACGATCTCGCGGTCGGAGTAGGCGGCCACCCGTGCCTCGTGCGTGACCAGCACGACGGCCGCGTTGGTGGACCGGGCGGCTTCGGTGAGCAGTTCCATCACGCGCTCGCCGTTGAGCGAGTCGAGCGCGCCGGTCGGCTCGTCGGCGAACAGCACGCGCGGGCTGGTCACCAACGCCCGCGCCACGGCGACCCGCTGGCCCTGACCGCCGGAGACCTCGCCGGGCCGCTTCTTCCGGAGATCGTCGACCTCAAGGCGCTGCATCCACCCGAGGGCGGTCTTCTCGGCCTCCTTGCGGGAGGTGCCGGTCAGCCGCAGTGGCAGCGCGACGTTCTCCACGCAGGTCAACTCGGGAACGAGCTGGCCGAACTGGAAGACGAAACCGAACTCGGTGCGCCGCAGCTCACTGCGCTGGGCGTCGTTCATGGTCGCCATCTCGCGGCCGTTGTACGTGATCGAGCCCGAGTCGGGCGTGACGATCCCGGCGAGACAGTGCAGCAGCGTCGACTTGCCGGAGCCGGAGGGGCCCATCACGGCGACGACCTCACCGGGGTGGATCGAGAACTCGGCGCCGTCCAGCGCCAGGGTCGGACCGTACGCCTTGCGCAGGTTGTCGGCGACCAGCAGGGAACCGGCGGGAGTCACTTGGCCACCACCTGCGCCAGCTTGTCGAGGCGCGCGGCGGTGAGCTCCAGCCAGCGCAGATCGGCTTCGAGGTGGAACAGGGCGTGGTCGCAGATGAGCTGGTCCGCGAGGTCCCCCTTCCGCTTCCGGTCGGTGAGGATGCGCATCATCCGCAGATGCTCCGAACGCTGGGTGTCGAGGATGTCGGCCGCGTCCCGGTGCGTCAGCAGCGCGAGCACGATCTTGGTGTAGAGGGTCGACTGCAGATACGGCTCGGGCTTCTCGGGCGTCGCGAGCCACTGCTGTACGTCGGTGATCCCGGCCTCGGTGATCGCGTACCGCTTCCGCTCGGGCCCGCCGCCGGGCTCGATGCCGTCGACCTCGACGAGGCCGTTCTTCAGCAGCCGGGACATCGTCGAGTAGACCTGGCCGTAGTGCAGCGGCCGGTCGTGACCGAACTTCTCGTCGAAGGCCCGCTTCAGGTCGTAGCCGTGGCGGGGCCCGGACTCCAGGAGTCCCAGGAGGGTGTGACCGATGGACATGGGGAGGACTGTACATGCGGTGTATACCCCGCATGTATACGCCGAGTGTGTAGACCGTGAAGCGCGGTGCCGAACCGCAGGTCGCGGCCGATTGTCACGGTTCTGCTACTGCGTCGGCGGACGCCCCCGGCGCGGGATCGGCTTGGCCTCCCCGGGCAGCCGGCCGGCGTCCGCGAGGGCCTTGCGCAGCAGGAACTCGATCTGCGCGTTCGCCGACCTGAGCTCGTCCCCGGCCCAGCGGGCCAGCGCCTCGTACACCGACGGGTCCAGCCGCAGCAGCACCTGCTTGCGCTGCTGCGGCCGCCG
>JABFXD010000205.1 GCA_013361925.1 Streptomyces sp.
CACGGCACGGTCGCCGCCGTGGACGCCGTCTCCCCCGCCTGGGCGGAGCGGTTCGCGCGGGCGCTCGCCCCGTTGCGCACGGACGGCACCGGACAGGAGCGGCACGCGCGCGTGTCGGCGCCGCTGCCCCAGCAGGCGCGGCTGCTGGACGAGTTGGGGCTGGCCAGGGCCACCCCGGCGTCGCTGATGGCCCGTTGGGCGGACGCGGCGGACGACACCGAGGCGCTCGGCGGACGGGCCTGGGCCGTGCTCGGCGCCGGACCGCGCGGGCCGGTCAGCGCGGACCTGGTGGCCGACGGCCCGCATCTGCTGATCGAGGGCCCGGCGGGCAGCGGCCGTACGGAACTGCTGCGGGCGGTCGTCGCGTCGCTGGCCGCGGCCGAGCGGCCGGACCGACTGAGCATCGTCCTGATGGACGGCCGGGACGGTGTGGGCGCGGTGGGCGGCGGCCACGGCGAGGGCCTCAGGGTCTGTACGGACGTACCGCATGTGACCACCCATCTCGCCGCCAACGACCCGGTCCGGATGCGGGAGTTCGCGCAGTCCCTGAGCGCCGAGCTGAAGCGCCGCGCGGAGCTGCTGGGCCGGTCGGACTTCGCCGAGTGGCACACGGGCCGTGAGCTGACGGGCCGTATGGTCGCCCAGCGGGGAGCGGCCGGGAACGGCGACCTGGACTCCCCGCCCAGCTCGACCATGCGTCTGCGCCCGGGCGGCGCGGCCCGGCAACGGACCGAGTCGACGCCCCCGTTGCCCCGTCTCTTGGTCGTCGTCGACGATCTGGACGCGCTGGTCTCGCCCCCGCTCGGCTCCCCCGGCCGACCGTCGGCGGGTTCGGTGATCCGGGCGTTGGAGGCGGTGGCGCGGGAGGGCGAGCGGCTCGGCGTCCATCTGGTCGCCGCGACGACCTCGGGCGGCCGTACGGCGGAGTCCGAACCGGCGCGGCGGGCGGCGCTGCGGGTCACGCTGGACGCGGTGGCGGCCGGTCCGGACGAACCGGCGCCGGGGCGCGGCCGGTTGACGTGGGCGGACGGCCGTACGACGCCGTTCCAGGGCGGGCGGGTCACCGGCCGTATCCCGCGGACGGCGACGCTGCGGCCGACGGTGGTGCCGTTGGACTGGCAGCGGATGGGCGATCCACCGGCCCGCCGCCCGGTGCGCGAACTGGGGAACGGCCCGACGGATCTGGCGCTGCTGGCCAGCGCGTTGGAGCGGGCGGCCCGGGAGGTCGCGGCCACGGAGGTGCCCTCCCTCCTCTAGAACGCAGCGTTACGACGGCGCAACGATCTCCCGCTTGACACCGCACGCGGTCTTGCCGACCCCATGCCCCCGGCGTAGACCAGAGGCCACGGGACAGCGCTCGACGTTCGACGACGAACGAAGAACGGGGCAGTGATGCGCAGCACGAGCAGCACCTACCGGACACGCAGGGCCATGGCGACGGCCGCGGCCCTCCTCGCGGGAGCCCTGGTGCTCACCGCGTGCGGCGGAGACGACGACAACGCGAGTGACAACGAGAGCAAGGGCACGGACAACAGCACCTCCGTGACGCTCCCCAAGCTCGACGGCCAGACCCTGGAGGTCGCCGCCGTCTGGACCGGAGCGGAGCAGGAGAACTTCACCCAGGTACTGAAGGAGTTCACCGAACGCACCGGCGCCAAGGTCAAGTTCGTACCGACGGGCAACAACACCTCCACCTTCCTCGGCGCCAAGATCGAGGGCGGTCAGCCGCCGGACGTGGCGTTCCTGCCGCAGGTCGGTGTGCTGAAGCAGTTCGCGGAGAAGAAGTGGCTCAAGCCCCTCGGGGCGGAGGCGAAGGCCCAGTTGGACAAGAACTTCTCCCAGGGCTGGCGTGACCTCGGGGCGGTGGACGGCCAGCAGTACGGCGTCTACGCGAAGGCCGCCAACAAGTCGCTGATCTGGTACAACACCGCGGCCTTCGACGCGGCCGGGATCACGGAAACGCCGAAGACATGGAAGGAGTTCCTCACCACCGCGCAGACGCTGTCCGACGCCGGTTCCCCCGCCGTGTCGATCGGCGGCGCCGACGGCTGGACGCTGACCGACTGGTTCGAGAACGTCTATCTGTCCCAGGCCGGGCCGGAGAAGTACGACCAGCTCGCCCAGCACAAGATCAAGTGGACGGATCCGTCCGTCAAGCAGGCCCTCACCACGCTCGGCGAGCTGTGGGGCAAGGACGAACTGATCGCGGGCGGCCGCAAGGGCGCGCTGGACACGGACTTCCCGAAGTCGGTCACCCAGGCCTTCACCGGTGACACCCCGGCCGCGATGGTCTACGAGGGCGACTTCGTGACCGCGAACATCAACGCCGACACCAAGGCGAAGGTGGGCACGGACGCCAAGGTCTTCCCGTTCCCGGCGGTCGGCGCCGACTCCCCCGTGGTCAGCGGCGGTGACGTGGCCGTGGCGCTGAAGGACGGCAAGGGCGCCCAGGCGCTGCTGACGTTCCTCGCCTCCACCGACGCGGCCGAGATCTGGGCGGCGCAGGGCGGCATCCTCTCCCCCAACAAGGAGATGGACCAGAGCAAGTACAAGGACGACGTGACCCGGCAGATCGCCAAGGCGCTCATCGACGCCGGTGACGACTTCCGGTTCGACATGTCCGACCAGGCCCCGGCGGCCTTCGGCGGCACGCAGGGCACCGGCGAGTGGAAGGACCTCCAGGACTTCCTGAGCAACCCGAGCGATGTCGCGGGCGCCCAGCAGAAGCTGGAGGCCGACGCGGCCAAGGCCTACGGGTCGAGCTGACGCCGTGGCCTCGGTGGCGAACTCGACGGAGGGCGCCGGCGCACTGCCGACGCCCTCCGTCCCTCCGCGCAAGAGCGTGACGCGGACCAGACTGTGGGTGGCGGTACTGTTCCTGCTGCCCGCGCTGGTCCTGCTCGGCGCGCTCGTGGTCTACCCGATCGGGTACTCGATCTGGCGCAGCCTCTACGACGCCGGCGGCTCGAACTTCGTCGGCCTGGACAACTACGGCGACATCTTCAGCAACGACGCCACGCTGACGGCCGTACGCAACACGGCGATCTGGGTGGCGGTCGCGCCGGCCGTCGTCACCGCGTTCGGTCTGATCTTCGCGGTGCTGACCGAACGGGTGCGCTGGGGCACGGCGTTCAAGCTGATCGTCTTCATGCCGATGGCGATCTCGATGCTCGCGGCCGGCATCATCTTCCGGCTGGTGTACGCGGCCGACCCGGACCAGGGGGTCGCCAACGCGGTGGTGACGAGCGTGCACGACGCGTTCGTGGACTCCTCGGTCTATCCGAAGGCCCGGCCGAACGCGGCGGTGAGCGATCTGAAGGCCTCCGGCGGCGGTTCGTTCACCACGACCGGCACGGTGCGGGCCGGGACCCCGGCGCTGCTGCCGCTCGTCGGCATCGCGCCCAACAAGCTGCCCGGCACCCCGGAGGCCGCGAAGGAGGCCACCGGCGACGGCGTCGACGGCACGGTCTGGCTGGACTTCAAGCTGGGCGGCGGCGGTACGAAGGGCGAGATCGACGCCGGTGAGAAGGCGCTGAAGGGCGTCAAGATCGAGGCCGTGAAGAACGGCGAGGTCGTCGCCTCGACCAAGTCCGGCGCCGACGGCACCTTCCATCTCCCCGGCGAGGCGGACGGCGCCCAACTGAGGCTCCCCGGCTCGAACTTCGCGGCGCCCTACAACGGCATCGACTGGCTCGGCCCGACCCTGGTCACCCCGGCGATCATCGGGGCGTACGTGTGGATGTGGGCGGGCTTCGCGATGGTGCTGATCGCGGCCGGGCTGGCCGGGGTCGACCGCAACCTCCTGGAGGCGGCCCGGGTCGACGGCGCCAACGAGTGGCAGGTGTTCCGGCGGATCACGGTGCCGATGCTGGCGCCGGTCCTGGTCGTCGTCCTCGTCACGCTGATGATCAACGTGATGAAGATCTTCGACCTGGTCTACATCATCGCCCCGCAGCCCACCATGGACGACGCCAACGTGCTGGCGCTCCAGCTCTACCAGGCGTCCTTCGGCGGCGGCAGCAGCTACGGCCTCGGCAGCGCGATCGGCGTCATCCTGCTGCTGCTCGTGCTGCCGGTGATGTGGATCAATCTGCGACGGCTACGGAAGGAGCGTGAGCGGTGACCACTCTCGACACGACCGCCACTCCTGACACGACCGTGCGCGCCAAGCGTTCCCTCGCCGCCCGGGTGGCGAGCGGGACGGCCGGCGGGGCACTGCGGATCTTCCTGATCTGTATCGCGCTGGTCTGGCTGGTGCCGACCTTCGGGCTGCTGGTCTCCTCGTTCCGCGATCCGACCGACATCGCCGCCTCGGGCTGGTGGAAGGTGTTCAGCGCACCGGGCCAGCTGACCGCGCACAGCTACGAGACGCTGCTGAAGAACGAGACGATCACCGACTCCCTGTTCAACACCATCTGGATCACGGTGCCGGCGACCCTGCTGGTGGTGCTCTTCGGCGCGATGGCGGGCTACGCCTTCGCGTGGCTGGACTTCAAGGGCCGCGACACCTGGTTCATGGTCGTGGTGGGGCTGTTGGTGGTGCCGGTGCAGGTGGCGCTGATCCCGCTGACCGTGCTGTTCCGGGAGCTCGGGATCTTCGGCGACATCATCGCCGCGGTCCTGTTCCACGTCGGCTTCGGGCTGCCGTTCGCGATCTTCCTGTTGCGCAACTTCTTCGCGGAGATCCCCCGGGAGCTCCTGGAGGCGGCGCGCCTGGACGGGGCGGGCGAGGCCCGGCTGTTCGCGACGGTCGTCCTGCCCCTCGCGGCCCCCGCACTCGCCTCGCTGGGCATCTTCCAGTTCCTGTGGGTGTGGAACGACATGCTGGTGGCGCTGGTGTTCACCAACGCCGACTCACAGCCCCTGACGGTCGCTCTGCAGCAGCAGGTACGGCAGTTCGGCAGCAACATCGAGATCCTGGCGACCGGCGCCTTCATCTCGATGGTCATCCCGCTGATCGTGTTCTTCGCGTTCCAGCGGCAGTTCGTGTCCGGCGTGATGGCGGGCGCGGTCAAGTAGCGCGTACGACACGGAGGTTGACGTAGCCAAGGGGGCGGACCGGGAGCGGTCCGCCCCCTCACGCGCGCCCGGAGTCCCCCGTATGCCGCAAGCGTCGTAACCAAGTCACTCCACCGGCCGTTCCCGGGCCGAACGCCCGCGCCGACCCCACCCCCATGGATGTGCCTTGCCCAGGTTCAGTGTCATCGTCCCCGCGTACGAGGTCCAGGCGTATCTGCACGCGTGCCTGGAGTCGGTGCTCTCCCAGTCGTACCCGGATCTGGAGCTGATCGCCGTCGACGACCGCTCGCCGGACGCCTGCGGGGAGATCGTCGACGAGTTCGCGGCCCGCGACCCCCGGGTGCGGCCGGTGCACCTCGCCGAGAACCGGGGGCTCGGCCCGGCCCGCAACGCCGGTCTGGCGGCGGCCACCGGCGACTACGTGCTGTTCCTGGACGGCGACGACACCCTCACCCCGGACGCGCTCCGGGCGATCGCCGACCGGCTGAAGGAGACGGGCGAGCCGGACGTGCTGGTGCACGGGCACGCGCGCACCGACTGGCGGGGCGTGGCCGCCGATGACGGGCCGGGCCTCCAGCTCACCGAGCAGGGGCCCGCGCCGTTCCGCCTGGAGGACCGCCCCGGGCTGCTGCGGCTGACCACGGCGGCCTGGAACAAGACGTACCGGCGGGAGTTCGTGGAACGCGCGGGCCTGCGCTTCCCGCCCGGCCACCACACGGACATCCCCTGGACGTACCCGGCCCTGATGAGGGCGGAGACCCTCGCGACCCTGGACGGGGTGTGCGTGCACCACCGGC
>JABFXD010000352.1 GCA_013361925.1 Streptomyces sp.
TGCGGGCGTGACCCGGGACGCGGTGCCGTCACTGTCAGTGGCGTACGGCAGACTCGGGGCGTGCGAAAGATTCATGTCATCGGTATCGGCGCGGGCGACCCCGACCAGCTGACCCTCCAGGCCGTCAGGGCGCTGCGCAGCACGGACGTGTTCTTCGTCCTCGACAAGGGCGAGGTGAAGAGCGACCTCACGGACCTGCGCCGGGACATGCTGCACACGCACATACCGGAGGGGACGTACCGCGTCGTCGAGGCGCGCGACCCCGACCGCGACCGGACCGCGGGCGGCACCGCCTACTCCCCCGCCGTCGGGGACTGGCGCAGCGCCCGCGCCGCCATCTACGAGCGGCTGATCGCCGAGGAGCTGGGCGAGGACGAGAGCGGCGCGTTCCTGGTGTGGGGCGATCCGGCGCTGTACGACAGCACGCTCGGCATCCTGGAGGAGATCCTGGAGCGCGGCGCGGTGGCGTTCGAGTACGACGTCGTCCCGGGCATCAGCAGCGTCTCGGCGCTCGTGGCCCGGCACCGGACCGGGCTGAACCGGGTCGCGCGGCCGGTGCAGATCACCACGGGGCGGCGGCTCGCCGAGGGCTTCCCGGAGGGGGTGGACGACGTGGTGGTGATGCTGGACGCGCACCAGACCTTCCGGCAGTACGCGGGCGAGGACATCGACATCTACTGGGGCGCCTACATCGGCACCCCTGACGAGATCCTCGCCTCGGGGCCGATCGCCGAGGCCGGGCCACGGATCGAGCGGCTGCGGGCCGAGGCGCGGGAGCGCAAGGGCTGGATCATGGACACGTATCTGCTGCGCCGCAACCCCGGGCAGGCATAGGGGCTTTCGGGGGCACCCGAGCGGCCCAGTCCCGCATGCGCGACTGGGCCACCGGTGTGATCGTGACCTCGTGACGATCACCGAGGAAACCGCGCCGCCCGCCGCAGAGCCGCCGGTGCTGGACAGGCGTCAGCGGAACGTCGTCTTCGTGACGATCATGCTGGGGATGCTGCTGGCGGCCCTGGACCAGACGATCGTGGGCACCGCGCTGCCGACCATCGTGTCGGACCTCGGTGGTGCCGCACACATGTCCTGGGTGGTCACCGCCTATCTGCTCGCGGAGACCGTGTCGACCGTCCTGGTGGGCAAGTTCGGCGACCTGTTCGGCCGCAAGGTGGTCTTCCAGGTCTCGGCGATCGTGTTCATCACCGGCTCGTTCCTGTGCGGTCTCGCGGGGAACATGACGCTGCTGATCGCCTGGCGGGCCGTGCAGGGCATCGGCGCGGGCGGACTCATGGTGACGGCGATGGCACTGATCGCCGACGTCATCCCGCTGCGCGAGCGCGGCAAGTACCAGGGCGCCATCGGTGCCGTGTTCGGGGTGGCCACCGTCATCGGGCCGCTGCTGGGCGGGCTGTTCACCGACCATCTGACCTGGCGCTGGGCGTTCTACGTCAACGTCCCGATCGCGATCGTCGTCGTGATCGCCGCGGCCCGCACGATCCCCGTGGTGAAGTCGGCGTCCCGGCCGGTCATCGACTACCTGGGCATCGCGCTGGTCGCGGTGGGCGCCAGTGCCCTGATCCTGGCGACGAGCTGGGGCGGCAACGAGTACGCGTGGAGCTCGGGTGTCATCATCGGCCTGTTCGTCGGGGGCGTCGTCGCGCTCGGCCTGTTCTGCTGGGCCGAGATGCGGGCGAAGGAACCGATGCTGCCGATGCGGCTGTTCACCAACCCGGTGTTCACGGTCTGCTCGATCCTCAGCTTCATCGTCGGCTTCGCCATGCTCGGCGCGATGACGTATCTGCCGAGCTATCTCCAGTACGTGGACGGTGACTCGGCGACGGTCTCCGGTGTCCGCACCCTGCCCATGGTCGTCGGTCTGCTCATCGCGTCCGTCGTCAGCGGCAACGTGGTCAGCAAGACCGGGCAGTACCGGCTCTTCCCGATCGCCGGCTCGCTGGTGATGGGGCTCGGGCTGTATCTGATGTCGCTGATGGGGCCGGGCACCGGGGCGTGGCTGGAGTCGCTGTACATGTTCGTGCTGGGCACCGGCATCGGGCTGTGCATGCAGGTGCTGACGATCGCCGTGCAGAACACCGTCGAGTACGCCGACCTCGGCACCGCGACCTCCGGGGTCACCTTCTTCCGCACGCTGGGCAGTTCGTTCGGCACCGCCGTCTTCGGCACGATCTACGCCAACTCCCTCGCCCCGAACCTCAAGGACGCCGTCGCGGAGGCCGCGCGGGCGGGCAGCGGTGTCGCCCCGTCGGCCATCGCCAAGGCGGCCACCAGTCCCGAGGGCGTGCACCAACTTCCCTCGGCCGCCGCGTCCCCGATCATCGACGCCTACGCCGACACCATCCAGACCGTCTTCCTGTGGACCGTGCCGGTCGCGGCCCTCGGCTTCGTCGTCGCCCTGTTCCTCAAGCAGGTGCAGCTGCGCGACAGTGCCCGGGCCGGTTCCACCGACATGGGCGAGGGCTTCGGGCAGCCGTCCGGGGCGAACTCGCAGCGGGTGCTGGAGGCGGCCGTCGGAAAGATCATCGGCGGCACGGATCTGAACACCGCCCGCCGGATCATGGCCGACTCCGACACCCGCCTCGACATCGCGGGCGCCTGGGCCGTGATGCAGGTCGAGCTGTTCACGCGGCTGGTGGGCCACTCCAGCCTCGGGCTGATCGCCGCCCGCCGTCACATGCCGCCCGAGGTGCTGCTGCCGGTCTTCGACCGGATGGTCGACGAGGGCTATCTGAGCCGTGCGGGGTCCCTGTTCTCGCACACCGAGGCGGGTGCCCGCGAGGCCCGGGTCATCGGGCAGGCCTGGGCGACCTGGCTGGAGGAGCGGGTGCAGCAGGACATCGGACGTCCGGCGGGCACGGACCTGCGGGCCGCGGTGGACACGATCTCCAAGCGGCTGCTGGTGGAGGACCTCAGCACCGGACTGCCGCAGAAGCAGCCGGAGTTGGCCGCCGGCCACTGAAATCCACGTGCCGGGCGGCCCCGCCGGTCGGCATACTCGCGGCATGCCTCCCGTCCGCTTCCACGATCCCGGCCTGACCTCCTACGACTTCGCCGACACGGCGCTGGTCCGCTGTCCGCGCTGCGACCGGGTCGCTCACTTCGAGCGGCACGCCCGTCCCGAGACACGGCTGGTCTGCCGGTCCTGCGGACTGTGCCGGGCCGGCAACTGCTGCTGCCGGCCGCCGCTGTGGCTGCGGTCCGAAACCAGGCACGGCGAGATCTGGGCGTACAACCTCGAACACCTCGACCTGATCCGCCGGTTCGTGGCGGCCGACCTGCGGGAGCGGGCCCCCTGGTACGAGCACGGCCGGAAGATGACCTGCGTCGGGCGGCTGCCCGCCTGGGTCAAGAGCGCCAAGAACCGCACCGAGGTGCTGCGCGCGATCGACCGGATGCGGGCCTCGGTCATCGCCGGCTGAGGCCGAGCCGCTCCAGGACCGCGGGCACATCGGGCACGGCCGTCACGTCCGAGGGCAGCGCGGGACGTCGTACGACCACGACCGGGAGCGCGAGCCGGCGGGCGGCCGTGAGTTTGGCGGCCGTCGCCTCTCCCCCGCTGTCCTTGGTCACCACGACGTCGATGCAGTGGGTGGAGAGGAGAGCGGTCTCGTCGTCGACGGTGAACGGGCCGCGAGCCAGCAGGACTTCGGTGTGCGGGGGCAACGGCGGATCCGGCAACTCCACGGAGCGTACGACGAAGTGAAGTCCCGTCAGATGCGCGAAGGAGGCCAGGCCCAGGCGTCCTGTGGTGAGGAACACCCGGGGGCCGAGCAGCGGGAGCAGGCCGGCGGCCTCGGACAGGGAGCCGACCGGGTACCAGCGGTCCTGGGGGCCCGGTCGCCAGCCCGGCCGGCGCAGCACCACCGCCGGAACGCCGGTGGTCGCGGCGGCCCGGGCCGCGTGGGCGGTGATCGTCTCGGCGAAGGGGTGCGTGGCGTCGACGAGGGCGTCCACGCGCTGTTCCCGCAGCCAGGCGGCGAGCCCGTCCGCGCCGCCGAAACCACCGATGCGTATGTCCCCGGTGACCGCGCCCGGCCGGGTCACTCGGCCCGCGAGCGAGGTGGTGACGCGGACGCCGGGCAGCGCGGTGAGCGCGGCGGCGAGTTCCCGGGCCTCGGTGGTGCCGCCGAGGATGAGCACGTGGGGGGACATGGGGCAGAGCCTACGGTGGTCGTTCGGCGCGGGGTCGCTATGGTCCGGGCATGACGTCTGTGCGTGCTGTGCTCATCGACATCGACGGTGTGCTCACCGTCTCCTGGGAGCCGCTGCCCGGCGCGGTCGAGGCCCTGCGGGAGATCCGCGGGGCCGGGCTGGGCGTCGCGCTGGTGACCAACACGACCTCGCGGACCCGGGCGTCGATCGCCGGGACGCTCGCGGGGGCCGGGTTCCCGGTGGCGGCGGAGGACATCCTGACGGCGCCGGCGGTGACGGCCGCGTACCTCGCGGAGCACTTCCCGGGGGCGCGGTGTGCGCTGCTCAACAGCGGGGACGTGCGGGAGGACCTGGTGGGTGTCAGCCTGGTCGACGACGATGACCCCGACGTCGTGATTCTGGGTGGCGCCGGGGAGGAGTTCGGGTACGCGGCGCTGAACCGGGCGTTCGGGTATCTGCAGCGTGGGGCGCGGCTGGTGGCGATGCACCGGAACCTGTACTGGCGTACCGGGGACGGGTTGCAGTTGGACGCGGGGGCGTTCCTGGCCGGCCTCGAACGGGCGTCTCATACCGAGGCGGTGGTGACGGGGAAGCCGTCGCGGGCGTTCTTCGGTGCCGCGCTCGGCCGGTTGGGCGTGGGTGCGGACGACGCGGTGATGGTGGGGGACGACGTCGAGTCGGACGTGTTGGCGGCGCAGGCCGCGGGGGTCACCGGGGTGCTGGTGCGGACGGGGAAGTTCCTGCCGGAGACGCTGCGGGACGCGAGCGGCACCCCGGATCATGTGATCGACTCGTTCGCGGAGTTGCCGGCGTTGCTGCGGGCATGGGCCGCCCAGGAGTAGCCGTCAGCGCAGGAGCAGTTGCAGGCCACCGACGATCGTCGCCGCGATCACGAGTTGCTCGAAGAGACGCTGGTTGATCCTGTTCACAGCCCATTTGCCGAGGAACGCGCCGGGCACGACGAAGGCCACGAGTGCGGCGTCGAGGAGCAGCGAGTTCCCGTCGATCAGCCCGAGCCCCACGCTGAAGGGCACCTTGGACGTGTTGACGATGAGGAAGAAGAAGGCGGAGGTGCCCAGGAAACCGAGCTTCCGGAAGCCCGCCGACAGCAGGTACAGGGACATGACCGGGCCGCCCGCGTTCGCGACCATGGTGGTGAAGCCGCCGAGGACGCCGTAGGAGCGGGCCTTGACGCGGCCCGCCCGGGTGGTGACCCCGTCCGGGTCGTCGTCCGCGTCGGCGGTGCGGCGGCGCCAGATCGTCACGGCCGCCATCAGCAGCAGGATCGCGCCGATCGAGGTCCGGACGATCGCGTCGTCCGCCCACATCAGGAACAGCGTGCCGACCACCACGCCCGCCGCGACGGCCGGAAACAGCCGCCACAGGGTGGGCCAGTGGGCGTGCCGCCGGTAGGTGAGGACGGCGAGCACGTCCCCGGCGATCAGGATCGGCAGCAGCACGCCGGTGGAGGCGCGGGCCGGCAGGACCGCCGCGAAAACGGCGAGGCTGACCGTGTTGGCCCCGCTCACGGCGGTCTTGGAGAAGCCGACGAGCAGCGCCGCGAAGGCGAGTGCGGCGAACCCCCAGCCGGAGATGTCCCAGAGCGTCATCGTGTTCATGCGGAGACCGATGCTATGCGCA
>JABFXD010000618.1 GCA_013361925.1 Streptomyces sp.
AGGCTGTTGAAGGCGCCGCGGCCCGCGATGACACCGCCGAGCGGCTTCGCCGCCTGCCAGAGGGTGTCCCAGAGTTTCTGGCCCTGGTCGGCGGTGGTGTAGAGCTCCCAGCCGAGTTCACCGACGTAGGACAGGCGCATCGCGGTGACCGGGACGCTGCCGATGTAGGCGCGCTTGGCGCGGAAGTACTTCAGGCCCTCGTTGGTGAAGTCCTCGTCCGTCAGGGGCTGGAGGACCTTGCGGGCGAGCGGGCCCCACAGGCCGATGCAGCAGGTGCCGGGGGTGATGTCGCGGACCTGGACGGTGCCGTCGGCGGGGAGGTGGCGGGTGAACCAGTCGAGGTCGAGGTTGCCGTTGGCGCCGACCTGGAACTGGTCGCGGGCGAGGCGGGCCACGGTGATGTCGCTGCGGATGCCGCCGTCGTGGTCGAGGAGCAGGGTGTAGGTCACGGAGCCGACGGACTTGGCGACCTTGCCGGTGCACAGCCGTTCCAGGAAGGCGCCGGCGCCGGGGCCGGTGACCTCCAGGCGCTTGAGGGCCGTCATGTCGTACATCGCGACGGTCTCGCGGGTGGCCTGGGCCTCGGCGCCGACGATCGGCGACCAGTACCGGGCGGCCCAGTCGTTCGGGGTGGGGATCGAACGGCCTTCCACGAGGCCCGCGTTGGCCTCGTACCACTGCGGGCGTTCCCAGCCGTTGGCCTCCAGGAAGAAGGCGCCGTGTTCCTGCTGGCGGGGGTGGAAGGGGCTGGTGCGGATCGGGCGCGGCTTCCCGGAGGGCTGGAGGGGGTGGAGGATGTCGTAGACCTCGACGAAGTTCTGGCAGTCGCGGGCCAGGACGTACTCCGGGGAGAGCTGGTGCGGCTCGAAGCGGTTGAGGTCGCACTCGTGCAGGTCGAAGGACGAGCAGTGGCCGTCGACCAGCCACTCGGCCAGGGCCCGGCCGACCCCGGCGGAGTGGGTGACCCAGACGGCCTCGGCGACCCAGAAGCCCTTGACGTCCGGGGACTCGCCGAGGAGCGGGAAGTTGTCGGTGGTGAAGGAGAAGAGGCCGTTGATGCCCTCCTCGATCTTCGCCTCGCGCGTCGACGGGAGCAGGGACTGCGTCTCGGTCCAGGCGGGGTCGAAGTCCTCCTCGGTGAACTTCAGGACCGAGGGCATCTCGGCGTTCTCGTCGAAGGCGCGGATGTCGTCGGCGGAGATCGGCATGGGGCGGTGGCCGTAGTAGCCGATGCCGATGCCGTCGTAGCGGTCGCGGTAGTAGAGGTCGGCGTCCTGGTGGCGCAGGATCGGGCGGACCGCCTCCTCGGTCTGGCCGGCGAGCGCCGGGACGGGGCCGGTCCAGGCGAGCTGGTGGGCGAGGGGGGTCAGCGGGAGGTTCAGGCCGACCATGCGGGCGATCCGCGGGCCCCAGATGCCGGCGCAGCACACGACGATGTCGGCTTCCAGGTCGCCGTGGTCGGTGCGGACGCCGGTCACCTCGCCGTCGGTCCGCAGGATGTCGAGGACCTCGTGGCGGGGCAGGAACCGCACCCCTCGCTCGGTGGCCCGGCGGATCTGGGCCTCGACGGCGAGGACGGCCTTGGCGAGGCCGTCGGTGGGGACCAGGAGGCCGCCGAGGACCCGGTCGGGGTTGACCAGGGGATGCTGCTCGACGCACTCCTCGGGGGTGAGCAGCCGGGACTCGATGCCCCAGGCGGTGATCCAGCCGTGCCGGCGGTGCAGTTCGGCGAGGCGCTCGGGGGTGGTGGCCACTTCGAGGCCGCCGACCTGGAGGAAACAGGGCTTGCCGTCGACGTCGAGGGAGCAGAACTTCTCGACGGTGTACCGGGCCAACTCGGTCATGGTCTTGGAGGAGTTCGTCTGGAAGACCAGGCCCGGGGCGTGCGAGGTGGAGCCGCCGGTCGCCGGGAGCGGGCCCTGGTCGACCACGGTCACCTCGGTCCAGCCACGCTCGGAGAGCTCGTCCGCAACGGCCGCGCCGACGACGCCCGCTCCGATGACGACCACTCGGGGTCCCGCCATTGCCGCACCTCCGGTTCAGTTGCTTTCTACGCAACGTGATTCAGGTTGCGCAACTCAATGTGCCTGTCCCGCAGGTGGGTGTCAAGAGCCCGGTGACGTGCGAGAACACCCCTCGGAAAACAGGAATGCCCGGTGGGCGGCGCACGTCCCGCGCGCCGCCCACCGGGCATCCGTCAAGGAGTTACTTGATCCAGTCCGTCAAGGAGTTACTTGATCCAGGCGTCCACCTTGGCGCGGTTGGCCTCGACCCACTTCTTCGCCGCCGCCTCGGGCGTCATCTTGTCCACGGCGATGTACTTCGCGACGGTGTTCTGGTCGTCGTTGGTCCAGTTGAAGTTCTTCACCAGGTCATAGGCGGGGCTGCCGGACTTGGCGAACTTGGCGCTGACTATCTTGTCCAGGTCGTACTCGGGGTAGTCGCAGGCGACCTTCTCCGCGTCGGCGTCACAGCCGTCCTTGTAGGCCGGCAGCGCGACCTTCTTCAGCGGCACCTCGGACAGGAACCACTGCGGCTCGTAGAAGTAGCCGATCACCCATTCCTTGTTCTTCTCCGCCTTGCGGAAGGCCTGGATGAGCGCGGTCTCGCTGCCCGCGTACACCACCTTGAAGTCGAGCTTCAGGTTCTTCACCAGCGCCTCGTCGTTGGTGACGTACGACGGGTCGCCGTCCAGGAGCTGGCCCTTGCCGCCCGACTCGGAGGTCTTGAACTTCGCCGCGTACTTGTTGAGGTTCTTGTAGTCGAGGATGTCGGGGTGGGCCTTCGCCAGCCACGGCGGCACGTACCAGCCGATGATGCCCTTGTTACCGGTGGAACCGGCCTCCACGGCGGTCTTCTGGTCGGTGATGTACTTCTTCTTCAGATCGGGATGGCCCCAGTTCTCCAGGACGGCGTCCACCTCGCCGGTCCCGAAGCCCTGCCAGGCGATCTCCTCCTTCAGGTCCTTGGAGTTGACCTTGCACTTCAGGTCGTTCTCCGCGACGTACGCGACGACGGCCGCGTCCGCCTCGTACCCCACCCACGGGTTGACCGCGAGGTTGAAGGTGCCGCACTTGCCGGACTCGCCCGAACCGGCGCTGTCGTCGCCGACCTTCGCGCCGCCGCAGGCGGTGAGGGCCAGGCCCAGGACCGCTGCGCCGGCCGCTCCGGCTCGCCAGTGTCTTGCCATGGTGTGGTGCTCCTTATGCGCTGGTGCGGCGAGCCGCCGCCTGAGTGATCCGGTCGAACATGACGCCGAGCAGCACGATGGCGAGCCCGGCCGCCAGGCCCTTGCCGTACAGCTGTCCCTGGGAGAAGCCGGCCACGACGTCGTAGCCGAGGGCGCCCGCGCCCACCAGGCCGCCCACCACGACCATCGACAGCACGTAGATCAGGCCCTGGTTGGTGGCCAGGGTCAGCGCGCTGCGGGCCATCGGCAGCTGGACCTTGGTGATGATCTGCCAGGTGTTGCAGCCCGCGGAGGTGGCGGCCTCCACGGTGGTGGCGGGCACGTTCCGCACCCCGTCCGCGATGATCTTCATGGCGACGGGGGCGGCGTAGACGACGGCGGCGACGATCGCGGTGAAGCGGGTCGCGCCGAACAGCGCGAGGAACGGCACGAGATAGACGAACGGCGGCATGACCTGGGCCGCGTCCAGGGTCGGCCGCAGCACCCGGTCCACCAGGGCACTGCGGCCCATCCAGACGCCGAAGACGATGCCGAGCAGCATCACGAGCACCGTGGCGACGGCGGTGGACGCCAGTGTCGTCATGCTGTCCGACCAGACGCCGGTGCCGACGAGCAGGCCCACGCACACCGCCGTGGTGACGCCGGCCCGCCATCCGCCGAGGACGACGCCGATCCCGATCAGGGCCGCGCCGACGAGCCACCACGGGGAGTCGGTGAGCAGCGACTGGAACGGATTGAGCAGACCGTTGGTGATGGCGTCACGGAACGCGTTGGTGAGGCCCGACAGGTTGTCCTGCGCCCAGGTGGTGACGTTGTCCGCCGCGCTGCGGATGGCGGTGCCCGTGTCCCCCTCGCCGGGGAACTCCGCCGCCCACAGATAGGTGTGCGAGAGGTAGACCAGGACGGCGGTGACCACCGCGCCCGCGCCCAGCAGCGGGCGCCGCCAGGCCAAGAGACGGTTCTTCGAGCGTCGGGCCGCCTCCTCGCGTCCGGCCGCCGCGGTCGTCACCCGGTCGAGCACGATGGCCATGACGACGATGGCCAGACCCGCGTTGAAGGCGGTGCCGACATCGAGCGACTGGAGCGCCTGGAGCACGGTCTTGCCGAGGCCCGGCGCGTCGATCAGGGCGGCGATGGTGACCATGGCGAGGGCGGCCATGATGGTCTGGTTGACGCCCATGACGACGGTCCGCTTGGACATCGGCAGCAGCACCTTGGTCAGGGACTGCCGTCGGGTCGCGCCGAGCGAGTCGGCCGCCTCGACCGTGGTGTGCGGTACGGAGCGGATGGCGTGCGCGGTGATACGGATCGAGGGCGGTGCCGCGTAGATCAGGGTGGCGATGGTGGCGGAGGCCGGGCCGATGAGGAAGAACAGGGTCAGCGGGGCGAGGTAGACGAAGGTCGGCATCGTCTGCATGAAGTCCAGGAAGGGCGTCATGATCCGGTTGAACCGGTCGGACAGCCCCGCCCAGACGCCGAGCGGGATCGCGAACAGCAGGGCCACGCCCACCGCGGAGACGGTGAGCGCGAGGGTGTCCATGCTCTCCTGCCACAGGCCCTGGAGGCCGAGGAAGGTGAAGCCGGCCACCGCGAGCAGCGCGACCCGCCAGTTGCCGACGGCCCAGGAGACGAACCCGGCGATGCCGACCACGCCGAGCCAGCCGATCTGCGGGAGGGGCCGGTCGCCGGAGGGCTGCGAGATGAGGTCCTGCACGAAGGTCACCACGGAGTCGATGACCAGGCGGATCTCGTTGAAGAAGTACAGGAAGAGCGGGTTGGAGTTGCGGTCCGCGCCGATGGAGTCGTTGACGTCGTTGAACCAGCGGTGCAGATCGGTCAGGTCGGCCGCGGCCAGCGTCAGGGTCTGCTTGCCGCGCAGCACGAAGAAGAGCAGCAGCCAGACGACGAGGATCGCGGCGATCACCATGGACCGGCTGACGCGCCGCTCGGCCTTGACCGGCGGGGCCTTCTCGACCGTCCCGGTCTTCTCGGGCTTCTCCATGACGACGGTCATCACGCGTCGCCTTCCTGCCCGGCGACGACGGCGAGGATCTCCTCGTCGCCGACGATGCCGAGCAGCTTGCCGTTCTCGACGACCTTGACCGGCCGGTCGGCGGCGAGCACGGCCCGGGTGGCCTCCTTCACCACGACGTCCGGGCCCAGTTCGGGGCCGTCGAGCTCGTCGCCGTCCTCGGGGGCCCGCATGATCCAGCGCAGGGTGAGGACGTCGCCGCGCGGCACGTCCTTCACGAACTCCCGTACGTAGTCGTCCGCGGGAGCGCCGACGAGTTCGTCGCCGGTGCCGCACTGGACCATCTTGCCGTCGCGCATGATGAGGATGCGGTCGCCCAGCTTGAGGGCCTCGGAGAGGTCGTGGGTGATGAACACCATGGTCTTGCCGACCTCGTGGTGCAGCCGGATGACCTCGTTCTGCATGTCCCGGCGGATGAGGGGGTCGAGCGCCGAGAACGGCTCGTCGAAGAAGAGGACGTCGGGGTCGCCGGCCAACGCCCGGGCCAGGCCCACGCGTTGCTGCATACCGCCGGAGAGCTGGTCGGGGTAGGAGTTCTCGTAGCCGGCGAGGCCGACGAGTTCGACGACCTCCTGGGCCCGCTTG
>JABFXD010000598.1 GCA_013361925.1 Streptomyces sp.
GGCGATGTCCGTGACCGCGTCGACACCGATCAGGTCAACGCGATCGGCGGCGCCATGAGCGACTCCACCATCAGCGGTCTGTATCTGCACCACACGAAGGCCGGGTTGTGGTTCGACGGCCCGATGCGGAACCTGCGCGTGCGCGACAACGTCATCGTCGACCAGATCGCCGACGGCCTCAACTTCCATACGGGCGTGACCGGTTCGCTCGTGCACGACAACTTCGTCCGCAATACCGGTGATGACGGGCTGGCGATGTGGTCGGAGAAGACGGCGAACTCCGGCAACACCTTCTCCCGCAACACGGTGCAGTCCCCGACGCTCGCCAACGGCATCGCCGTCTACGGCGGACGTGACAACACCGTCAGCGGCAACCTGGTCGCGGACCCGGTGCGCGAAGGCAGTGGACTGCATGCGGGCGCACGCTTCGGCGCCACCCCGTTCGGCGGGTTCCTGCACTTCACCGACAACACCACGGTCCGCGCAGGCACTCTCGACCTGAACTGGCGCATCGGGCTGGGCGCCCTGTGGTTGTACGCCCTGGACGGTTCCATCGACGCCGACATCCGGGTCACGGGCGATCACTACCTCGACAGCACCCACAACGCGATCATGCTCGTGAGCGAGTACGGAGTGAAGGACCTCTACGACATCCCGTCCGTCCACTTCAAGGACATCCGCGTCGACGGCACCGGCAACTCCGTGCTCAGCGCCCGTACGAAAGGCTCCGCCACCTTCGAGAACGTGGACGCCCGCAATGTCGGCGCGGTCGGGGTGAACAACTGCGGCTCCTTCAACTTCCCGGCCGGCGGCTCGGAGTTCGCGCTGACCGACCTCGGCGGCAATGACGGGGGCTGGCTCGCCGGGTGGATGCTGCCGAACACCCTCACCTGTGACGACCGGCCCCCGGTGGTGGAGCCTCCGGCGCCCACACGCTGGTGACGTCCGGCGCCCCCCCCGTGCGCAAGCCCGGCCGGGGGCGAGTGGAGCGTCGTGCAGGCGACGGAAAATCGGAATTCTCTGCAATTGGCTTGCGTATTTTGCGCTAGGCTTGCGTTCATGACACGACGACTTGCTCAGGTGGCGAAGAAGGTTGGGGTCAGCGAGGCGACGGTCAGTCGTGTCCTCAACGGAAAGCCCGGGGTGTCCGAGGCGACCCGTCAGTCGGTCCTGACCGCTCTGGACGTGCTCGGCTACGAGCGGCCGACCCAGCTGCGCGGTGAGCGGGCCCGGCTCGTCGGTCTGGTGCTCCCCGAACTGCAGAACCCGATCTTCCCGGCGTTCGCCGAGGTCATCGGTGGTGCACTGGCCCAGCAGGGGCTGACGCCCGTGCTGTGCACGCAGACCCGTGGCGGTGTGTCCGAGGCGGACTACGTGGAGCTGCTGCTGCAACAGCAGGTCTCCGGTGTCATCTTCGCCGGCGGCCTGTTCGCGCAGGCCGACGCCCCGCACGAGCACTATCACCAGCTCGCGGAGCGGAAGATCCCCGTGGTGCTGGTCAACGCCTCCATCGACGGGCTGGACTTCCCGTGCGTGGCGTGCGACGACGCGGTCGCGGTCGAGCAGGCCTGGCGGCATCTGGCGTCCTTGGGGCACGAGAGGATCGGCCTGGTCCTGGGGCCCGAGGACCACATGCCCTCGCGCCGCAAGCTGGCGGCCGCCCGACTGGCCGCCGACGCGGTGGGCACGGTGTGGGACGACGCCCTGGTCCAGCGGTCGATCTTTTCCCTGGAGGGCGGTCAGGCGGCGACCGCCCGACTGCTGGAGGCGGGGGTGACCGGCATCGTCTGCGCCAGTGACCCGCTCGCCCTGGGTGCTATCCGGGCCGCGCGCCGGCGAGGCCTGGCCGTGCCCGGGGAGGTGTCGGTCGTCGGTTTTGACGACTCCGCCTTCATGACCTGCACGGAACCGCCGCTGACCACCGTGCGCCAGCCCATCGAGGCCATGGGGCGTGCGGCGGTGGACCTGCTGTGCGCCCAGATCCAGGGGAGCGCGGCGCACCCGGGCGAGCTGCTCTTCGAGCCGGAGCTGGTGGTGCGCGGTTCCACCGCTCAGCCGCCCACCGCGTGACCGTCTGATCCCGCGTCGCCGCACGGCACCGGTGTCACCGCCCTCCCGGCGGTCGTGACACCGGTGCCGTTGTCGTTTCTTCAGCAGTTCTCTGTCGTGAACCTGACGGGGGCGTTGACACGGACTTCATTTTGGAGAAACCTGTCACCTCAGCGTTGCAAGTGAGTCACATAACTACTCAATAAATCGACTCAACGGCGCCATCCCTCAATGAAGTCGTGCTGGGATCTCGGCGCGCGACCCCGTCACCCCCCACTCCCCGGCCCCGCCGCGCCCCGCGCCCGCGGGCCCGGTCCGGGCGGTGGCGGCGGGGCCGCCGCACCGTGCCCGGATTGCGGAGAGGCCACCATGAGACGCATCAACCTGAGCAGACGGCTGGGGGTCGGCCTGCTGCTCGCGGGTCTGACAGCCACCGGACTGCTCCCCGCCCCGGCACACGCCGCGGCCGAGACCAACCTGGCCCTGGGCAGAACGGCCACGGCCGGCGGAGCCCTCGGCGGCTACCCCGCCGCCCACGTCACCGACGGAAGCCAGCAGACGTACTGGGAAGGGCCCACCGGCTCGTTCCCGCAGTGGGTCCAGGTCGACCTCGGCGCGCCGGTTCCCCTGGACCGAGTCGCGCTGAAGCTGCCCACCGGCTGGGAAGCGCGCACCCAGTCCCTGTCCGTCCTCGGCAGCACCGACGGCGGCTCGTTCAGCACCCTCGCCGCCGGACAGGGCCGCGCCTTCAACCCGTCCGCCGCCAACACCGTGAACATCGACCTGCCGGCCGCCACCGCCCGCTATGTGCGGGTACAGGTGACCTCCAACTCCGGCTGGAACGCGGCCCAGTTGTCGGAACTGGAGGTCTTCGGTGACGCCGCGCAGGAACCCGAGGAGCCGCCCACCGAGGCGGGCGACCTCGCCCGGGGCAAGCCCGTCGACGCCTCCTCCACCACCCAGAACTACGTCGCCGCCAACGCCAATGACGGCAACGTCTCCACCTACTGGGAGTCGGCGGGCTTCCCGGCGAACCTCACCGTCAAGCTCGGCTCCGACGCGGACGTCGAGGCGGTGCGCGTCAGGCTCAACCCGGACGCCGCCTGGGGGCCGCGGACGCAGTCCCTCGAAGTCCTCGGCCGCGCCACGGGCGTGTCCGGCTTCACCACGCTGAAGGCCCGCGCCGACTACTCCTTCAGTCCGTCCTCCGGCGGCAACAGCGTCCTCATCCCGGTCACCGGCAGGGTCGCCGACGTACGCCTCGCCTTCTCCTCCAACACCGGCGCGCCCGGCGCACAGGTCGCCGAGGTCGAGGTGCTCGGCACCGCCACCCCGCAGCCCGACCTCGTCGTCACCGACCTGACCTGGTCCCCGGCCGCACCCTCCGAGGCGGACCCGGTGACGGTCAAGGCCACCGTCCGCAACGCCGGAACCGCCACCGCGCCCGCGAGCGCCCTCGACGTCAGCGTCGAAGGCACCGTCGCCGGTTCCGCCCCCGTCACAGGCCTGGCCGCCGGGCAGTCCACCACGGTCGACGTACCCGTCGGCAAGCGCCCGATGGGCTCCTACACCGTCTCGGCCGCCGTCGACCCGAGCGACACCGTCATCGAGTCCGACAACAGCAACAACAGCCGTACGGCGGCCGGAAAGTTGACCGTCTCCCAGAGCCCTGGGCCCGACCTGACGGTCACCGGCATCACCACCAACCCCACCTCACCCGCGGTCGGCGCCGACGTCTCGTTCACCGTCGCCGTCCGCAACCGGGGCACCACCGCCGTCCCGGCGGGCAGCGTCACGCAGTTGACCGCGGGTGAGCAGACCCTCAGGGGCACGGCCGGCGCGATCGCCGCGGGAGCCACGGCCGACGTCGCGATCAGCGGTACGTGGAAGGCCACCAGCGGCGGCGCGACCCTGACGGCCACCGCGGACGCCACCGCCGCGGTCACCGAGACCAACGAGGACAACAACGTCTTCGCCCGCTCCATCGTCGTCGGACGCGGAGCCGCCCTGCCGTACACCGAGTACGAGGCGGAGACCGACCGCTACCGGGGCACCCTGCTGACCGCAGACAGCAAGCGGACCTTCGGGCACACCAACTTCGCCACCGAGTCCTCGGGCCGCGAGTCGGTACGCCTGGACACCACGGGCGACTATGTGGAGTTCACCTCCACCAACGCGGCCAACTCCCTCGTCGTACGCAACTCCATCCCCGACGCGGCGGCAGGCGGCGGCCGGGAGGCGACCCTCAGCCTCTACGCCGACGGCACGTTCGTGCGCAAGCTGACCCTGTCGTCCAAGCACAGCTGGCTGTACGGCAGCACGGACGAACCCGAGGGACTGACCAACCGTCCCGGCGGCGACGCGCGCCGCCTGTTCGACGAGGCGCAGGCGCTGCTGACCACGACCTACCCCGCGGGCACCACCTTCCGCCTCCAGCGCGACGCGGGAGACACCGCCGCCTACTACGTCCTGGACCTGATCGACCTGGAGCAGGTGGCGCCGCCCGCCACCAAACCCGCCGAGTGCACCTCCATCACCGCCTACGGCGCGGTGCCCAACGACGGCATCGACGACACCGACGCCCTCCAACGGGCCGTCACAGCCGACCAGAACGGCGACATCGCCTGCGTCTGGATCCCCACCGGACAGTGGCGCCAGGAGCAGAAGATCCTCACCGACGACCCCCTCAACCGCGGGCAGTACAACCAGGTCGGCATCCGTGACGTGACCATCCGCGGCGCCGGCATGTGGCACTCGCAGCTCTACACGCTGACCGCACCCCAGGACGCGGGCGGCATCAACCACCCGCACGAGGGCAACTTCGGCTTCGACATCGACGACAACACCAAGATCTCCGACCTCGCGATCTTCGGCTCCGGCACCATCCGGGGCGGCGACGGCAACGCCGAGGGCGGCGTCGGCCTCAACGGCCGCTTCGGCAAGAACACGAAGATCAGCAACGTGTGGATCGAGCACGCCAACGTCGGTGTGTGGGTCGGCCGCGACTACTCCAACATCCCCGAGCTGTGGAACCCCGGCGACGGCCTGGAGTTCACCGGCATGCGGGTGCGCGACACCTACGCCGACGGCATCAACTTCGCCAACGGCACCCGCAATTCGACCGTGTACAACTCCTCCTTCCGCAACACCGGGGACGACGCGCTCGCGGTGTGGGCGAGCAAGTACGTCAAGGACACCTCGGTCGACGTCGGCCACGACAACCACTTCCGCAACAACACCGTCCAGCTGCCGTGGCGCGCCAACGGCATCGCGGTGTACGGCGGTTACGGCAACACGATCGAGAACAACGTCGTCGCCGACACCATGAACTACCCGGGCATCATGCTGGCCACCGACCACGACCCGATCCCGTTCTCCGGACAGACCCTCATCGCCAACAACGCGCTGTACCGCACCGGCGGGGCGTTCTGGAACGAGGACCAGGAGTTCGGTGCCATCACGCTGTTCGCGCAGGGACCGGACATCCCCGGAGTGACCATCCGTGACACCGACATCCACGACTCGACCTACGACGGCATCCAGTTCAAGACCGGGGGCGGTGCGATGCCGGGCGTGAAGGTGAGCAACGTCCGCATCGACAAGTCGCTCAACGGCTGCGGTGTCCTCGCCATGGGCGGCGCCCGCGGCAGCGCCACCCTGACCGGTGTGACCATCACGGGCTCGGCGGAGGGCGACGTCTGCGTCGAGCCGGGCTCCCAGTTCGTGATCAACCGCAGCTGACCTGCGC
>JABFXD010000102.1 GCA_013361925.1 Streptomyces sp.
GTGGTCAGCTGCGCGGCGGCGAGACTGCTGCCGCCGATCGCGAAGAAGTCGTCGGACGCGCCCGTGACCGGGATGCCGAGGACCTCCGCCCACTGCTCGGCGAGCCAGGCCTCGGTGCCGTACAACTGCTCGGCCGGACCGGCGGTCTCCAGATTCTTCAGCGGCCACGGCAGGGCGTTACGGTCCACCTTGCCGCTCGTCCGCGTCGGCAGCTCGTCGACCGGCGCGAGCAACGGCACCAGCGCGGCGGGCAGTTCGGCCCGCAGCTTCTCCACGGCCGCCGCCTGGTCCCAGCCGTCCTGCGTGACGACATAGCCGACCAGCAACTGATTGCCTCCGCGCGCGGCCCGTACGGCGGCCGCGGCACCGGCGACACCCGGCAGCGCCTGGAGCGCGGCGTCGACCTCACCGAGCTCGATCCGTCGCCCACCCAGCTTGATCTGCTCGTCGGCCCGCCCGAGGAACACCAGCCCCTCGGGCTCCGCCCGCACCAGATCCCCGCTGCGGTACGCGCGTTCCCAGCCGAGCGACTCCAGCGGCGCGTACTTCTCCGCGTCCTTCTCGGCGTCCAGATACCGCGCGAGCCCGACCCCGCCGATCACCAACTGCCCACTGGCGCCCATGGGCACGGGCTCCCCGGCCTCGTCGACGACCGCCAACTCCCAGCCGCGCAACGGCAGTCCGATCCGGATCGGCTCCTCGCCGGTCATCAGCGCGGCGCAGGCCACGACGGTCGCCTCGGTCGGCCCGTAGGTGTTCCACACCTCGCGCCCCTCGGTCACCAGCCGCTGCGTCAGCTCGGGCGGGCAGGCCTCACCGCCGAAGATCAGCAGCCGTACGTCGTTGAGGGTCTCCGGCTCCCACAGCGCGGCGAGCGTGGGCACCGTGGAGACGACCGTGATCTCCTGCTCGACCAACCAGGGCCCGAGGTCGGCTCCGCTCCTGACCTGCGCGCGCGGCACCGGCACCAGACAGGCCCCGTACCGCCACGCCAGCCACATCTCCTCGCAGGACGCGTCGAAGGCGACCGACAGGCCCGCCATGACCCTGTCACCCGGACCGATGGGCTCGTCGGTGAGGAACAGCGCCGCCTCGGCGTCCACGAACGCGGCGGCGCTGCGATGACTGACGGCGACACCCTTGGGCTTCCCGGTGGACCCGGAGGTGAAGATGATCCACGCGTCGTGCTCGACCCCGGGCCGGGCGGCGGGCGTCTCCCCGCGCCCGGTGACGGTCAGCTCGTGCCGGGCCCCGATGACGGCCCGTACCTCCGCCTCCCCGAACACCAGCTCGGCCCGCTCGTCGGGATCCTCGGCGTCCACCGGCACATAGGCGGCACCGGCGGCCAGTACGGCGAGAACGGCGACGTAGAGATCATTGGTACCCGACGGGACCCGTACCCCCACCCGGTCCCCGAGCCCGACCCCGGCCTCCGCGAGCCGGCGCCGCAGCCGCTCCACCTCGACGGCCAGCGCACGGTAGGTGAGGCAGGTCGTGCCGTCGTCCAGGGCGGGCTCGTCGGGACAGGCGCGCACCGACGCGTCGAAGATGTCGACGAGCGTGCGCGCAGAGGCCGCCGGGCCCCCGGAGAGACGTGCCGTGTCCCCGAACCGCTCGCGGATCTCCTCGTCGAGCAGGCCGAGAGCACTGCTCTCGTGAATGGCTGCCATCGGTCCTCGCGTCTCGATCCGGAGAGCCCTCCGGGCGCTGGCGGGCCCGCAGGTCTGCCTGGGGTTGTCCGGGTCCAGCTCGTAACAAGCCGGAAATTTTAGTACGACGCTAGGTCCGGGCTCCTGGGGCAGCCACCGGAGAGGCCCGTCCGGGTGGGTACCCGAACGGGCCGCACACCGTCTGACCTGCGGAACCCGGCGGTGGACGAGACATGCCCCACATCACCCAAGAGCTCCGAGAACAGGCGGAGTTGGTGCTTTTGTTTACTTGGCGTACGTCTCGAATTCAGCGACCTGTGGGGTGCCGTTCGCACTGCTGATCACGAAGGTGAGCTTCTTCAGCGAGGTCGAGGCGAAGGAGATCGTGCCCGCGCCGGTGCCCGAGGTCAGCACCGTGCCCGTGTCGCCGTTGAGGACCTGCCAGGAGCCGATGCGGCCCGCGGCGGCCGAGGTCTCCTTGATGACGGCCTTCGAGACGGTGGTGGCCGAGCCCCACTTGACGGAGACGCTGCCGGTCGAGCCGCTCGGCGACCAGTAGGTGCTCGTGTCACCGTCACGGACGTTGCCGTAGCTGGTGCCGTCGGCCTTGCTGGAGCCGTCGGAGCCCGCGCCGATGCTGAGGTTGGTGCCGGTGGGCGCGGTGGCGGTCGCGGTGGGCGTCGCCGTGGGCGTCGTCGTGGCGGTCGGCGTCGCGGTGGGCGTGGGGGTCGTCGCCGTGCAGCTGCCGTCCGACACCGCGAGTCCCTTGCCCGCGCCCGCCGTCTTGGCCACGATCGCGGGGACACAGGACGCCTGGTCCAGCGTGTAGGCGTACGGGATGCTCACCGAGGTGTTGGACACCGGGTTCGGGCCCGCCGGGTTGTTCTCGTCCCCGGGGGAGGACCAGGTCACGTTGTCGAAGACGTTGCCGCTGACCTGCCAGTACCCGGCGAGGTCGGTGTAGAAGGTGCCGAGGACGTCCTTGGAGTCCTCGAAGTAGTTGTTGTCCACCTTCGCCTTCGCGCCGGCCCGCGAGTTGATGCCGGACTCGTTCAGGCTCACGTAGTGGTTGTTGTACATGTGCGCCGTGCCGCCGCGCAGCAGCGGCGCACGGGAGTCGATGTTCTCGTACAGGTTGTGGTGGAACGTGACATAGCTGCTGGTGAGATCGCTGTCGCTGGAGTTGATGAGCCCACCGCGGCCCGAGTTGCGCAGCGTGCTGTACGACAGCGTGACGTACTGGGTGTTGGCCTTCAGGTCGAACAGGCCGTCGTAGCCCTCCGATTCACCGCCGGAGGCGAGGAGTGAGACGTGGTCGACCCAGACGTTGTGGACATCGCTCTCCATGCCGATGGCGTCACCGCCGTTGGAGGTGGGCGAGCCCGACTTCTTGACGTTCTGGACGGTCACGTTCTGGATGATGATGTTGCTGGACTCCCGGACATGGATGCCCAGTTGGTCGAAGACGGCACCGCTGCCCACGCCGACCAGCGTGACGTTGCTGATCTGCTTCAGCTCGATCACCCCGTCCGCGGTGTTGCAGCTGGCGCCGGAGACCTTGCTGGTGTTGGCGTGGTTGATGGTGCCCTCGACCTGGATGGTGATCGGGGTGCTGCTGCTGGCCCGGCCGCACAGGGCCTGGTGGATCTGGGTGCCGGTGGTGGCCTTGACGGTCGTCCCGCCCGCCCCGCCGGTGGTCCCGCCGTTCTGTGTCGCGTAGCCGGTGGCGCCCGGGGTGGCCGCGGAGGCCTCCGGCATCACCAAGGCCGTGCCGGCCGCGGCCACCAGGCCGAGCCCGGCCATCGCGGCGTACAGCTTCGGGGAACGTGCACGTGCTCGTCTCATCCGCTTCATCCCTGTTCGTCCCTGAAGGGGGGTGCTGGATGGTGCTGTGTGTCAGGGACTGGTCACCGCGGACGGCACGGAGGTTGCCGACCTGGCGGCGGAGATTTCACGAATGTTCTGGGAAAAGCAAAAAACCCCTGATCAACAGGGGTTTCAGCTGGTGTCCGAGGGGGGACTTGAACCCCCACGCCCGATAAAGGGCACTAGCACCTCAAGCTAGCGCGTCTGCCATTCCGCCACCCGGACAAGGTGTCTGTCGTGCGGGGTTTCCCTCGCGGCGACAGAGGAAACATTACCAGGCTTTCGAGGTGCCCCGATCACCCCCTCGCTCCCGCGTGAACGGCGTGTGACGGACCGGGTCCGGTCTTGGGCACAGCCGGTCGGAGAGGGAGGATGAGGGGAACCACCAGCAGGTACAGCGGGAGGAAGCAGCGTGAGCGGGACGGACACGACCAGGCACGTCACCGGCGAGGACGAGGTCGTGGACCTCTGCCGCGAGCTGATCCAGATCGACACCAGCAACTACGGCGACCACTCGGGGCCGGGCGAGCGCAAGGCGGCCGAGTACGTCGCCGAGAAGCTCGCCGAGGTGGGCCTCGACCCGCAGATCTTCGAATCGCACCAGGGGCGTGCCTCCACGGTCGCCCGCATCGAGGGCGAGGACCCCTCCAAGCCCGCGCTGCTCATCCACGGCCACACCGACGTCGTACCGGCCAACGCGGCGGACTGGACCCACCACCCCTTCTCCGGTGAGGTCGCGGACGGGTGCGTATGGGGCCGGGGCGCGGTCGACATGAAGGACATGGACGCGATGACCCTCGCGGTCGTCCGCGACCGGCTGCGCAGCGGGCGCAAGCCCCCGCGCGACATCGTCCTCGCCTTCCTGGCCGACGAGGAGGCCGGCGGTACGTACGGCGCCCGGTACCTCGTCGACAAGCACCCCGACCTCTTCGAGGGCGTCACCGAGGCGATCGGGGAGGTCGGCGGGTTCTCCTTCACCGTCAACGAGAACCTGCGGCTCTATCTGGTCGAGACCGCCCAGAAGGGCATGCACTGGATGCGGCTCACCGTGGACGGCACCGCCGGCCACGGCTCGATGACCAACACCGACAACGCCATCACCGAGCTGTGCGAGGCCGTCGGCCGGCTCGGGCGGCACAAGTGGCCGGTGCGGGTCACCAAGACCGTGCGGTCCTTCCTCGACGAGCTCTCCGACGCCCTCGGCACCGAGCTCGACCCCGAGAACATGGACGAGACCCTCGCCAAGCTCGGCGGCATCGCCAAGATGGTCGGCGCGACGCTCCAGAACTCGGCGGCGCCGACCATGCTCGGCGCCGGCTACAAGGTCAACGTCATCCCCGGCCAGGCCACCGCCCACGTCGACGGCCGCTTCCTGCCCGGCTACGAGGAGGAGTTCCTCGCCGACCTCGACCGCATCCTCGGCCCGCGCGTGCGCCGCGAGGACGTGCACGGCGACAAGGCGCTGGAGACCGACTTCGACGGCCGGCTCGTCGACGCCATGCAGACCGCGCTGAGCGCCGAGGACCCGATCGCCAAGGCCGTGCCCTACATGCTCTCGGGCGGCACCGACGCCAAGTCCTTCGACGACCTCGGCATCCGCTGCTTCGGCTTCGCGCCGCTCCAGCTGCCGCCGGAGCTCGACTTCGCGGGCATGTTCCACGGCATCGACGAGCGGGTGCCCGTGGAGGGGCTGAAGTTCGGCGTGCGGGTGCTGGACCGTTTCATCGACGCGTCCTGAAAGTTGACGTTGCTTATCGGGCGCGCGTGCGAGTGCGACTGAGAAGGGTGAATGCGCTCATAAGCTCGTAGCTCCATTACTCCCTCCTCGTTACAGGTGATGCGATCGGCAACACGAGATCGCTTTTGCCAACAAGGAGGAATAATGATCAAGAAGGTCGTCGCCGCTGCGGCTGCCACCGGTGGCCTCGTTCTCGCCGGCGCGGGCCTGGCTGTCGCCGACGCGGGTGCCCAGGGTGCCGCCGTGCACTCCCCGGGTGTCCTGTCCGGCAACGTCGTCCAGGTGCCCGTGCACATCCCGGTGAACGTGTGCGGCAACACGATCTCCGTGATCGGCGTGCTGAACCCCGCCTTCGGCAACACCTGCATCAACAAGTGACGCCGATCCACTGAGGGTCAATTTCACGTCCGTCGGCCTCGGAGCGCGCGCCATGCGCTCCGGGGCCGACCGGTCTTTTCACGAGGATCGCAGGTCGGAAACGAAGGCAGGGGGAATTCAGGAAATGCGACAGGTCACCCGCAAAGGCCTGATGACGGTGGCGGC
>JABFXD010001003.1 GCA_013361925.1 Streptomyces sp.
GCGCAGCGCCGTGATCTACGAGAAGTCGCAGTCGCTGGTGAAGTGCGAGTACGTGTGGAAGCGGACCGACGACTGGATCAACTTCCCGTGGAGTGTGCTGCCTCCGGTGGCGAAGGCGGGCGAGGCGCCCAAGGAGAACAAGGAAGCGGTCTGATCCGCTGACCCTTCCGCGGAGGACGCGGCGGCGACGCGGTGACGCGGTGACGCGGCGACGCGCTGACGCGGTCGAAAGAGCCCCTTGACTGATCGTCAAGGGGCTCTCTTGCTGCGGATCATGGTCTGCACGACAACCGCTACGCGGCCCTGGGCCGTGCCTTGCGCCTGGCCGGGACCGAAGTCGGAACCGGGGCGGGCTCCTGTGCGTCCTCGGGCTCGGACCACGAGAGCTCGTCGGCTCCGAAGTCCGGTGCCTGGAAGGGGCTCGTCGTCGGAGGCGGCGAGGGCGCCGTCGAACGGCGGGGTTGCCCTTCCACGGCGGAGAACAGCGACGTTGCGTCGATGGGAAGTCTGCCTTTCGTTACAGGCCCCGGACGGGGCCCGGTGTGCCGCGACCGGGCACAGCAGTCCTACAGCTTGGTCATCTTGGTGTACGGGCTCAGGATCCGCATCTGGGTGGCGCCGAAGTCCACGAGCGCCGCGATGCCGTCCTCGACGCCGATCACCCGCCCGAGACCGTACATGTCGTGGCTGACCCGGTCGCCCTCGGCGAAGTGCTTGGTGGCCGGTGTGACCGGGGCCCGGAAGGGGCTGGTAGGCAGATGACGCTTCGATGCCGCAGGCTTTGTCATGGCTCAGTATGCGCCTCCGCGCACCCCGCTCGCTGTGGCCATCGGCACAGATCACGACGAGGACCGCCGTGCCACGCCGCTGACCTGCTGCTTTGTGAACCGGTAGGGCAAAAATCGTCCACAGCCCGCCACCGCCCGCAGACCGCCCTACGCTGTTGCGCACAGCGGCGGACGGTGGGGCGCGGGCAGGGGCGGGGCGGGGGCCATGACGGAGTACGGGTATGCGTCCAGCGCCGGGCTGTGGCTCACGCGTGGGCTGGGGGAGCCGGCGGACGAGGACTGCGGGCGCTATGTCGCCTGGGCGCCGGACGGGCGGCTGCTCGCCGTGCCGAACGGGCCGAGCCATGTGCGCATCCTTGATGTCGAGAGCGCTGAGAGCGCCGTGGAGGTCGCGACGTTCCGCAACGCAGGCGGCGGTTTCGTCAACCGGGTGTCCTGGTCGCCGGACGGGTCACGGATCGCCGGAGCCTGCGGGTTCGACGAGGTCAGGGTGTGGCGGCTCGACAGTCTCAACCGGCTCGACCGTCCCAACCGGCCCTTGCGTCTGAAGCAGCACGGGCGCTGGGTCGGCCAGGTCGCCTGGTCGCACTCCGCCGACTTGTTCGCCTCCGGTGGACAGGACGGCAATGCCGTGGTCTGGGACATCCGCAGTCGGGGGCCGCTGCACATCCTCCGCACGGGCGGCGGGTATGTGAACTGCCTCGCCTGGTCGCCGGACGATCGTCGGCTGGCGACCGGTTCGGCAGACGGGGTCGTCGTGGTGTGGAACACCGATGTCTTGTCCGACGGCGCCCGTGAGTGGAAAGACTGGGATCAGTCGGACATCGTGACCTGCCTCGCCTGGTCCCCTGACGGCGAGCTGCTCGTCGCGGGTACCAGTGGGGGCCAGGTCACCTGTCTGCCCATCCATGAGAGTTCCCCTGATACGGGCCTCGTCCATCTGGAAGGGCATACCGACAGCGTCTCGGACGTGGGGTTCTCGGCCGACGGGACGCTCCTGGGGACAGCCTCGGCGGACGGCACGATCCGGCTGTGGCGCACCGACGACTGGACGACGGTCGCGGTGCTGACGCTCCCCGAGGACACGGCGCGGTCGCCGATCGCCGCACTCGACCTTCCCGATCCCCACGACGGCGGTTCGCTCGTCCGCCCCGGCGACGCGGTCCTGCGCACCAGCATCGGCGTCCAGACCGACAACCCCCAGCGCGAGGACGACCACTGGCGTTCCGCCCCCGCCTTCGCCTTCCACCCCACCCTCCCCCGTATCGCCGTCCAGTCCCGCCGTACGGGTGTGGCTCTCTGGGACTACGACGCCGATGTCCTCCTCGGCCGGCCCGCCCCCGTCGAATCCGTCCGCTACATGACGGCGAAGGTGGTGCTCGTCGGTGACTCCGGGGTCGGGAAGACCGGGCTCGGGTGGCGGTTGGCGCACGACGAGTTCCGGGAGCATGCCTCCACCCACGGGCAGCAGTTCTGGGCCGTGGACGCCATGCGGACACGGCGTGTGGACGGGACGGACTGCGAGGCCGTGCTGTGGGATCTCGCCGGCCAGCACATCTACCGGCCCGTGCACGCGATCTTCCTCGACAACGTCGATGTCGCACTCGTCCTCTTCGACCCCACCAACCGGCAGGAGCCGCTGAAGGGCGTGCGGTTCTGGCTCCAGCAGCTGTCCGGGGGACGGCAGTTGCCTCCCGCCGTGCTGGTCGGGGCGCGGGTGGACCGGGGTGACTCGGCCTGCTCCCGGGCGGAGTTGGAACAGTTCTGCCAGCAGCAGGGGATCAGCGGCGGGTACGTCAGCACCAGCGCGGCGACGGGTGACGGGGTCGGCGGGCTGATGGAACTGCTGCGCAAGCAGATCCCGTGGGAGCGGATGACCACCACGGTCACCACCGTCACCTTCAAGCGCATCAAGGAGTTCGTCCTGACGCTGAAGGAACGGTCGGAGCGCGGGGAGGTCCTGGTGCTGCCGGCCGATCTCCGGCGCCGGTTGGAGGCCACCGACCCCGACTGGGAGTTCACCGACGCCGAGATGATGACGGCCGTCGGCCACCTGGAGAACCACGGCTATGTGTGCGTGCTGCGGACGTCGTCCGGCGCGCGGGCGATCCTGCTCGCCCCCGAGCTGCTGGTCGACCTGGCCTCCTCGATCTTCCTCCAGGCGGACAAGCACCCACAGGAGCTCGGCGCCGTCAGCGAGGCCGCGCTGCTGGCCGGCGAGCACCGGTTCCCGGAGGTCGAGGCGCTGTCGCCGGACGAGCGGCAGGTCCTTCTCGACGCCGCCGTGGTGCGCTTCCTGGAGCACAACCTCTGCTTCCGGGAGACGCTCGGCGCGGAGATCCTGCTGATCTTCCCCGGGCTGATCAAGTACAAGCGGCCGCTGTTCGACACCGTGGAGACGGTCGACGACATGACGTACGTCGTCCGGGGGCGGGTGGAGAACGTCTATCCCGCGCTCGTGGTCCTGCTCGGCCACACCCGGCGGTTCGTCCGGGTCAACCAGTGGCAGAACCAGGCCCAGTTCGAGATGGGCCGCGGCGAGATCTGCGGGCTGCGGCTCCTCCAGGAGCGGGAGGGCGAGATCGAGCTCGTGCTGCATTACAGCGAGGCGGTGCCGCCGTACGGGAGAAGGGCCTTCCAGGGGCTGCTGGAGGGCTTTCTGTACGAGCGCCACGGCGTGACGGTGTCCCCGTTCCCGCCGGTCGCCTGCGGCAACGGGCACAAGCAGGACCGTACGGTGGTGATCGGCTCCCTGCGCGAGGAGCTGCGGACGATGTTCTGCTCCCGGTGCGGGGAGCGCATCGCCCTGCCGGAGATCGAGGGGCCGGTCGCGCTCGGGGCCGAGGACAACCGCATCGTGGGCAAGGAGCGGGCGGTCGCCCGCGTGCGCAGCGCGTACGAGACGCGTCTGGTGCGGGTGAAGAGCTTCCGCGCGGACCGGGCGGCACCCCGCTGCTACGTCAGCCATCTGCCCGAGGACGCGGACTGGGTGGCGCTGCTCACCCGCGACCTGCGCAAGGCCGGTGTGCTGGTGGTGGAGGACGTCGAGGACGTACGGGAGGACGATGTCGTCCTCGCGGTCGTGACGTCGGAGTACGGCAGGACCCTCGCCGGGCCGGAGGGACCCCTGACCGTCGATGCCGGTCTGCTGCGTGCGCGGCGGAGTCCGCCCGGGGGCCCGTGGCCCCGGGTCGTCCCGCTGATGCGGGGCGTCTTCGCGGAGGATGCCTGTCCGGCCGTGTTGCGGGGACTGGTCCCCGGTGACTTCCGGGACGACCTCGCGTATGTCGTGAACCTCTTCGACCTGGTGCTGACGCTCTACGCGATCCCGTTCAGCCACCCGGCGTTCGAGGGGCTGCGCGGGGGTCTTCGCATGGCACTTGTGGACACCACGGCCGAGCGGCTGTTGCGGCTGTCGGCCGAGGAGAGCGCGGACGTCTACCTGTCGTACTCCTGGAGCGAGGACAGCGACGCCCTGGCCGACGAGCTGGACCGCGCCTTCCAGGAGCGTGGCATCACCATGGTGCGGGACCGGCGGGACGCCGGTTACAAGGCGTCCATCGGTGACTTCATGAAGCGGATCGGCCAGGGCAAGTGCGTGATCCTCGTGATCAGTGACGCGTATCTGAAGTCACCGAACTGCCTGTGCGAGCTGCTTCAGGTCGCCGCGCGCGGTGAGTTCCGTGACCGGGTGTTCCCGGTCGTGCTGCCCGACGCCCTGATCCACGAACCGGTGGACCGCATTCGGTACGTCCGGTACTGGGAGCAGCGGACGAGCGAGCTGGACGAGGCGCTCAAGACCGTGTCGTCGGCCAACCTCGACGGGTTCCGGGAGGACATGGACCTCTACACGGAGATCCGGGCCCGGCTTCCGAGGCTGGCCGACATCCTGCGGGACATGAACACCCTGACCGTCGATCTGCATCGCGACTCGGCGTACACCGAGGTCTTCGATGCGGTGATGGCCCGCCTGGACCCCTAGAACGTCCCCAGCTTCACGATCGACAGCAGGGCGATCAGCTGGATCGCGGACGCGCCGAGCGCCTTCGGCCACGGCAGGTCGTGGGACTTGGAGACCATCAGGGTCAGCAGGGCGCCGGCCGCCACCCAGGTGGCCCAGCCGAGGGCCTGGACGAAGGTCGCGTCGCCGCCGAAGAACATGGCGAAGACCAGGCGGGGCGCGTCCGTCAGGGACATGATCAGCATGGAGAGGCCGACCGTGGGCTGCCAGGCGCCGTCGCCGCCGAGCTGGCGGGCCAGGGTGTGGGTGACCACGCCCAGGACGAAGGACGACAGGACCATCGCGACCGCGGTCGTCAGGACGATCGGCACCGCGTTGGAGAGGGTGGCGTTGATCGCCTCCTCGCGGGCGCCGTCGAAGCCGAAGACCGCCAGCAGGCCGTAGAGGAAGGTCACGATGAGGGCGGGGCCCCACATCGTGTAGTCGCGCATCTGGAGGAAGGTCTGGTTGGGGGCCGTGAGGATGCCCCTCAGCAGCGGCTTCCAGTGCAGACGGGGGCCGACGGGGCCCGCGGGGGGCGTGGAACCGGCGCGGTAGGTACCGCCCTGGTTGTACGGGTCCTCCCCGACGGAGAAGGCCTGGGTGTGACCGGGGTTGTTCGCCGCGTACGGGTCGTGGCCCTGGCCGCCCTGGCCCCCATGCCCTCCCTGGCCGCCCTGGTGGCCGTAGCCGCCGCCGTCGCCGAAGTACTCCGGCTCGTCGTAGCCACCGCCCTGGTGACCGCCGCCGTACCCCTGCTGCTGCCCTGGGTACGGCTGCGGCGGCGCGGGGTAGCCGCCGTACGACGGTCCCTGCGGGGCCTGCTGCCCGTACGGAGGTTGTTGCGGTCGCGTATGAGGAGCGCCGTTGTCCCGGCCGCGTCCGATCCTGAATCCAGCCACGCCTTCGAACGTACCTGCTCCCGGAGAGTGACGTGCCGGGCCCGAGGGTTCGGGCCCGGCTTTGCTGCCGAGCTGTGACATCCCTTACGGGGGATCCCCGAGGGGT
>JABFXD010000220.1 GCA_013361925.1 Streptomyces sp.
CCCGTCACCTGCGACAGCGCCGCCGCGATGTTCGCCTCCGTCGCCTGCTTGGTGATGCCGAGGGCGGACAGGAGGCCCTGGCCGTTCTCGAACTCCAGGAGGGCCAGCAGCATGTGCTCGGTGCCGACGTAGTTGTGGCCCAGGCGCAGGGCCTCGCGGAAGGTGAGTTCGAGGACCTTCTTGGCGTCGGAGCCGTAGGGCACCAGCTCCGGGGCGTCCTCGACGGCCGGCGGGAGCGCGGCGGTCGCGGCCTGGCGGACGGTGTCGAGCAGGACGTCCTGCGCGACGATCGCCTTCGCGGCCAGCGCCTCCGGTTCCGCCAGCAGGCCGAGGACCAGGTGCTCCGGCCGGCCCTCGGCGTTGCGGGCGGCGACGGCCTCGTTGTGGGAGGCCATCACCACGTTGCGGGCCCGTGGCGTGTAGCGGCTGAAGTCCTGGCTCGCTCCGAGGTCCCCGCCCTCCTTCGGCACGAACCGCTTCTGCGCCGCCTGCCGGGTCACCCCCATGCTCTTGCCGATGTCCGTCCAGGAGGCCCCCGAGCGGCGGGCCTGGTCCACGAAGTGGCCGATCAGATGGTCGGCCACGTCACCGAGGTGATCGGCGGCGATCACCGCGTCCTCAAGCTGTTCGAGGGGCTCCGCGTGGACCTTCTTGATGGCCGCGATGAGGTCGTCGAGGCGTACGGATGACGTGATGTTGGGGTTCGTCGTCATGTGTCAACCTTAGGTTGACAGTCCAGGAGCGTCAACCCGAAGTTGACATTACTTGGGTGTCGAGACGGCCAGCCGCACCGCGAGCCCCGTGAACACCGTCCCGCTGAAGATGTTGAGCCCCCGCGCCACTCGCCGGCTCCGCCGCAGCAGTGCCGACAGCTTCCCGGAGAGCAGCCCGATCGAACCGTCCACCGCGAAGCCCATCACCGTGATCGAGAGCCCGAGAACCAGGAACTGCTCCCACACGTGACCCTTCTCGGGCGCCACGAACTGGGGCAGGAACGCCACGTTGAAGAGGATCACCTTGGGATTGAGGAGGTTGGTGACCGCGCCCTGCCAGAACGCCCGCCGCATCCCGGGGCCCGCCGCCGTCCCCTCACCCATCGGCGAACGGTCCCGGAACGCCTTCACCGCGAGGTACAGCAGATAGGCCGCGCCCGCCCAGCGCAGCACGTGGTACAGCGTCGGCAGCGCCAGGAACAGCGCCGACAGGCCGAGCGCCGCGGCGACCGTGTGCACGAACATCGCGCAGGCCACCCCGAACGCCGCCATCACCCCCGCCGCGGGGCCGCCCCGGCCGCCCATCGCCACGATGAACATCATGTCGGGACCCGGGGTCACACAGAGCGCGAAAGCGGCCACGAGAAAGGCCGCGTAGAGAGACATGTCCACCATGCGGCCATGCTCGAAGCCACCCCCGGCGGCGGCACCCGATTTTCGGGGAGTGAGACGATCGGCCCGTGACCAGCAGCAGTGCCCCAGACGCCGTCGACCGCGCTTTCGAGGCCGCCCTCTACTCGGACGCCGACTCCGCCCTCGACACGGCCGCCTCCCTCCTCGCCGCCGACGCGAACGCCGACCCGGAACTCGCACGCCGGGGGCGGGAGTTCGTCGCGGCGGCCTGGCGCCGTGGCTGGCAGCCCGCCGACGTCGTACGGATGGTGCGGCGCGAGCTGGACGACGTACACGTACGCCTGGTGGCGGCGCTGATCCGCGCGCAGGCGCCCGACGACCGGTCGCGCGGCCCCCGGTGGGCGGCTCAGCTGGCCGAGCTGCCCGCCGAACCCGCGCCCCGCACCGACCGTTTCTCGCACGCGACCACGGTCCTGGAGCTGTACCGCCTGCTGCTGCGGCTGCCCGCTCTCGAACCCGTGGACGAACCCGTCACGCGGCATTCCTCCGCCGAGCCCCGGATGCTCACCCGGATCCGCGCGCTGCTCGCCAAGGCGGAGGCGACGGGCTACCCGGACGAGGCGGAGGCGCTCACCGCCAAGGCGCAGGAGCTGATGGCCCGGCACAGCGTCGACGAGGCGGTGCTGGACGCGCAGGCGCCCACGCACGATGCCCCGGGCGCCTGCCGGATCGGGGTCGAGCCGCCGTACGAGCAGGCCAAGGCGGTGCTGCTGGACGCGGTGGCGACGGCGAACCACTGCCGGGCGGTCTGGAACGAGTCGTTCGCGTTCTCCACGGTGGTCGGCTTCGGCCCCGACCTCGACGCCGTGGAGCTGCTCTACACCTCGCTCCTGGTGCAGGCCACGACCGCGATGGCGAAGGCGGAGGCCGCCCAGCGGGCCGGTGGCCGCAAGCGCACCAAGACCTTCCGGCAGTCCTTCCTCGCGGCCTACGCCCACCGTGTCGGCGACCGGCTGCGCGCCGCCGCCGAGACCCAGGTCGGCGACGACCTGCTCCCGGTCCTCGCCACCCGCGAGGTCGCCGTCACCGACCGCCTGGACCGCATGTTCCCGCGGACCACCACCACCCGCCTGCGCGGCGTCAGCGACGAGGCGGGCTGGGTGCAGGGCGCCGAGGCGGCAGACCGGGCGCAGGTGAGGTCCCGCAAGCCTCTCGACTGAGCCGGGTCACTCGCTGGACTCCTGGAACCCGGACACCGTGGCGTCCGGCGTCTGGCCGTCCTTCTTCAGCGCGACATCGCCGTACGACCACTTGAAGGCGTACGTCTTGGTGGACCCCGGCAGGGTGAAGTCCGCGCTCGTCACGGCGAGGCTCTGGTCGCCGCCCTTCTCGCCCCGGACATAGGTGAGGGTGAAGGCGATCGCGGCGCCGTCGGCGAGGCTCGTCTTCCTGGCCGTCGCGGCGGGATCGGACTCGACGCTCACCGTGGTGCCGCCGGCGATGAGGTCCACCCCGGGCAGGCCGTCCAGCGTGCACTTGGCGCCGCTCTTGTTGGTGAGCGTCACGGGCACGTTGCCGGTGTCGCCGGCGGCCGGGGCGGCGTTGGCGGGGCCGACCCGCACGCCCATCTCGCCGATCACGCAGGCGCCGCCGGCCTTGGCGGAGGCGCCGGTGTCGGTGGCGTCGCCGCTGTCGTCGTCGGAACAGGCGGTCAGGAGGAAGGCCGCGGCGAGGGCGCCGGCGGCGAAGGGGAGGGCGCGCATGGGGGTCCTTGGATGCTCCGGGCGGCGTGGCGCCGCTGAGGCTCGTGCATGGATCATCACGCACGAGCCCGGAGAACGGTTGCCCGGCCCCGCCGTTCCTCGGCCGGCCCCGCCGTTCCTCGGCCTGCCCTCGCCGTTCCTCGGCCCGGTCCCGCCGTTCTTCGGCCTGCCCTCGCCGTTCCTCGGCCCGGCCCCGCCGTTCCTCGGCCCGGCCCCGCCGTTCCTCGGCCCGGCCCCGCCGTTCCTCGGCCCGGCCCCGCCGTTCCTCGGTCCGCCCCCAACCGTTCCTCGGCCCGCCGCGCCGATCCCCGGTCCGGTTCAGCCGAGGCCGGCCGTCGGCAGCCCCGACGGCAGTTGGCCGCCCTCCGCCTTGGTGTACGTCTCCGCGCCGAGGCCGCCCTCCCACGTCACCTTGAGGGTCGTCTTGCCGACGGAGTCGACCATCCCGGTAGCCCGGTCCTTGCTGCCGTCCGTGCACTTGAGATGGATCATCTGCATCCCGGACTCCTCGCCCGCGGTCCCGCTGCACACCGTCCCGCCGGTCGCGAACAGCCCGGCCTCGGTGCCGTTGACCATCAGGACGACGGCCTTGCCCTTGGCCGTGGTGAGCCAGCTGCCCGCGAGGTCGTCGGAGGCGGAGGCGGAGGAGGAGCCGGACGAGGAGGCCGAACCGTCGGCGGAGGCGCTCGCGCTCGGCGTCGAGTCGTCGGAGTCCGAGCCGTCGTCCGAACTGCACGCGCCGAGCGCGAGGACACCCGCGAGGGCCATGGCCGCGGCAGTCGCGGTGCGCGAGAAGTTCACCGAAGCCGATGTCATGGAAGCTCCCTGGCGGATCAGCGGATTACGGGCGGACGCTACGACCGCAGCAAGCTACCAGGAGGACTTACGGACCCCGGGAAGGTACCCGGCGTGCGCCTGCTCGCGCAGACTCACCCGGGACAGGCCGAAGGCCCGGAAGTAACCGCGCGGCCGGCCGTCCACCTGGTCGCGGTTGCGCACCCGGGTGGCGCTGGCGTCACGCGGCTGCCTGCCCAACTCCCTCCGAGCGTCCTGCCGTTCGGTTTCCGTGGACGACGGCCGCCGGATGATCTCCTTCAGCTCGGCGCGCCGCTCCGCGTACCGGGCGACGATCTCCTGCCGTCGCTCGTTCTTCGCGATCTTGCTCTTCTTGGCCATCAGATCCTCACTCCCCGGGCCCGGATGCGGGCCACGGCCGCCTCGACGCCGATCGTGTCGACGGTCTTGATCCCCTTCGCGCTCAGCCGCAGCCGCACGTACCGGCTCTCGCTCGGCAACCAGTAGCGCTTGGACTGGATGTTGGGGTCGAAGCGGCGTGAAGTGCGCCGGTGGGAGTGGGAGATGCGGTTGCCGAAGCCGGGGTGGGCGCCGGTCAGCATGCAGTGGGCGGACATGGGTGACGCACCTCTCTCGAAGCCGTTGTGTAAATGGAATTCATTTTCAGTAAGATACACGGCATGGCTCGCAACGAACTCCGCCCGGTCATCAAACTCCGGTCCACCGCCGGGACCGGCTTCACCTACGTCACCCGCAAGAACCGCCGCAACGACCCGGACCGTATGACCCTGCGCAAGTACGACCCGGTCGCCGGCCGCCACGTCGACTTCCGAGAGGAGCGCTGACCCGCCATGCGCAACGGAATCCACCCGCCCTACGGACCGGTCGTCTTCCGTGACCGGGCCGCGAACCACGCCTTCCTCACCCGCTCGACGATGACGAGCGAGAAGACCATCGAGTGGGAGGACGGCCACACCTACCCGGTCGTGGACGTCGAGATCTCGAACGTCAGCCACCCCTTCTACACCGGCACCGCGCGCGTCCTGGACACCGCCGGCCGCGTGGAGCGCTTCGAGCGCCGGTACGGCCGGCCGGGGGAGCGGGGCTGATGCTCTCGGTCGTGATCGTCGGCGGGCTGCACGCCGACGCCCGTAAGGCGGCCGTCGCGCGGCTCCTCGCCGACGTGCCGGGCAGTGTCGTGCTCCACCACGACCTGGCGACGGCCGCGGCCGGCACGGTCGTCCGCACCGTGCGCGACGCCTCCGGTCTGCTCTCCGCCGCCGAGACGCCGCTGGTCAACGACTGCGCGTGCTGTGCGCTGAGGGAAGACCTGGTGCCCGAGCTGCGGCGGATCGCGGACGACGGGGTGACCCGGCTCGCCGTGGTCGAACTGTGGGACTCCGTCGAGCCCAAGGCCATGGCGGAGGTGGTGACCGCCGGCGGCCTCACGGTCACCGGTGTCATCACCGCCGTGGACCCCGCACTGGTCCTGCCCTACCTCGGCAACGGCGACGACCTCGCCGAACGCGGTCTCGCCGCGGCCGCCACCGACCAACGCACCATCGCCGACACCTTCGCCCGCCAACTGGAGTACGCCCCGGTCCTCGCCGTGGCCGACTCGGCGGAGGCCGACGACGAGGACCACGAGCTGCTGGCCCAGCTACACCCGACGGCCCGCCGGATCCTGATCGACACCGGTGGCCCGTCCAGCGCGCAGCCCGTCGTGGGCGATGCAGGCGGCCCGCATGGCGCGCAGCCTCTCGTGGGCGGCTCCGGTGGCCTGCCCGGCGCGCAGCCCGTCGCGGGCGACTCCGGTGGCCTGCCCGGCGCACGGCCCCTCGCGGGCGACTCCGGTGGCCTGCCCGGCGCACGGCCCCTCG